>JAHHRC010000040.1 GCA_020026035.1 Erysipelotrichaceae bacterium
ATATGCGTTAGTGAAGAAAGATGGAAATGTCTCTGTGACATTCCAACCGGTAGATTCCTTTGTGGGAAAAGCGCCAGCAGTTACTGTACAGGCCTTTGATACACGTAAAAATGGAATTAATCCTCGTAAGGTTGAAGTGACGTATACACCAACGGTTACGCCAATTACTCCAACTGCATCAGCTTCAGAAACGGTAAACTACAAGAATGTTCCGCAATCATCCGAAATCGTGTTTGGGCAAACGGATAATGACAGTACTACGGTAAATCTAATACCTGGAGAAACAGATGTACCAATTAATCCAGAGTCGGTACGTTTAGTATTTACGGCGGAAAATGGCACGGAAACAGAATATACAGTAGACCAGAATATACCTGTGACTAAAGACGGTGAAAAAATAGGTGAGTATGTTCTGAAAAAAGAAAATGGTAAAACAGTGATTGTATTCACTCCTGCTAAAGACTATGTGGGTGAAGTTCCAGAAGTTATGATCCGTGCGGAAGATAAGTACGGTACGCCGGTAACAACTTCTTATACACCGAAAGTAATCGCAGTGAAGACGGAGCCTGCAGTTTCATTGGGTATTAAGGATGCGGTTCAAACGGCTAAGATTGGCTTTAACGCGTCGCCAACAAATGATGTTGTGAACTTTGTTCCAGAAAGTGTTGGAGCTGAATTTGATGAAAATTCGGTAAGATTGTTGGATAAAAACAACGTGCCAATGAAAATAGTGAAGGTTGACGGTGAAGGAACTTATGAAATAGTGACTGATAAGACGGATGGAACAAAATCAATTCAATTTACGCCGGATGCTAACTTTGTTGGTAAGACAACGGGTGTTAAGATAGCAGCGAATGTGGCTGGAAATGATGCGTTACCTCCAATTACAACGACATATACACCAACGGTTGTTGGGGCGAAGGAGTCCACTACTTCAGACTTCCAAGGAAAAAAACAAACATCGCCAGTTGTCTTTGGAAATGACAAAGACGAGCTAAAAGATACGGTAGACTTTGTAAATGCCGGTCTAAAGGTGAAGCCGGATAGTGTGAAACTTGTTGGTGCAAATGGTGCGTTAGTGAATGAAGTGGAAGCGAAGGATGTAAAGGGGAATACGATTGGTACGTATCGATTACGTCTATTATCAAGTGGTTTAAGTCCTCGTTACGCCATTGAATTTGAACCAATTCCTACATATACCGGTAAAGTTCCGGCAGTACCGGTAACGATTCGTGCAATTGTTGAAGAAGAAAAAGATCATCTTCATCTTGAACGTACTCTAGAAACGACGTATACACCTCATGTAGAATCCGTGGAACCTACTGAATCGCCTTCGATTACATCTGGTAAACAGGGTGCTATGCAAAAAACACGTGTATACCTAACCAATGATACAAATGTACATTCTGTTAACTTTAAGGCAGGCAATTCAAATGTTGCATTGAATCCGATGACATTACGTCTATTAGACGCTAATGGCAATAAGACAGAAGGTGCGGTTGTTGTGTTTGACGCAAATGGTGCGAAGGTTGGTACGTATAAGTTGGTATGGGAAGAAGGCATTCCATACATTACCTTCCAACCAGAACCGAACTTTGTTGGTACAGCACCTGCGGTGTGGATTTCTTGTGAGGATATCAATGGTACAGAAGTGAGAACGACATATACACCAACGGTTGTTGGCAATGCGAAGAAGGTTGTAAATAATTCTTCGAGTGGTCAAGTGAGTGTGAATACGTTAGCACGTACGAGCGATGACTTGCATGTGAAGTTGTATGTGACATTGTTATGTATTTCAATTGCGGTGATTGGCTTTGTTGGATACAAGGTCTTCAAGAATCGTAAGTAATATTGTAAGAAAGCTTATCTCGAATGTGAGGTAGGCTTTTTTGCATGAAAAAAGACAACGCTCAGTTGTCTTTCGGGAAGGTGAATTTGTAGGTGAGGCCTTGTTTGTATTCGGTGAGTTCGATTGTTCCATTATGAGCTTCCATGAGTTTTTTGGCAATGGATAAGCCAAGTCCACTTCCTTTGCCAAAGGTTCTTGCTTGTTCACCAACAATGAATGGATCGAAGAGTTTTTCTTTTAAGTCTTCGGAGATTCCTGAACCATTGTCACCAATTTGAATGGAGGCGGTAGTGCTTGTTTCTTCATAGGATACGAAGATGGTTGTGCCTGGTTGGTTGTGTTTTAAGGAATTGGAAACGATGTTTTCGTATACGCGTTTGATTTGGAAGGGATCGAGTGATACGAGGGTTTCTTTGTCGGGTAGATTGATGTCGAGTTCGAATTGTTGCAGTTCGAGTTCATTGAACTTTTCGGCGAAGTATAAACGGGTGAATTCGAGGAGGTTTACTTGTTGTTTGTGAAGTTCAAAGTTTGGATGGTCTAGGCGTGCATATTCATAGAAGGCATTGATGAGTTCTTCCATGAGGGTGGACTTTTGGTAAATGGTTGTTAGGTATTTGTCTTGCTCATTTGGGTCTATGACATGGTCACTAAGGGCTTTGGAATAGCCTTGAATGACAGTGATTGGGGTTTTTAAGTCGTGGGAGATATCGGCAAGCATTTTGGCCCGTTGTGCTTCGAGTTGTTTCTGTGCTTGGTAGGAAGTGTTTAGCTTTTGACTCATTTCGTTGAAGGTTGTTGCGATATCTTCGATTTCTTTTAGACCTTCATAGTGGATTGGTTCAAAGGATCCATCTTTGAAGGAGTGAATACCTTCTTCAAGGATGGTGAGTGGTTGTTTCAGTTTGCGGTTGAGACGTTTTCCAAAGAGGGCTACGGTGATAATGACAACGATAATGCAACAAGTGGTTGCGATGTAGCGGTTGCGTTTCATTTGGCTAAGTAGGGCGTAGTAGTCTTGGTCTACGGTGTGGGTGATGATGTAATGGGGTTTGTTTTGTTGGTTGAATGCGTATTTTTGGAGGTATTCGCTTTGGTTTTTACTAGCATAGAGGTAGCTTAAGTCTTCGTTGGAGATTTTGTTTACACTGTTTGGGTTACTTCCATAAATAACGTTTCCGGATTCATCGGTGATCAGAATGGAATGTAGAAAGATGTGTTTGTCTTCTTCGTCTTCTTTGAATTCGTATAGGATGCGCTTTTTGCCTGTTTCATCGTTGAGTGTATCGTCAAAGATGTAACCGTTGGAATCAAATTCAGGAATACAAAGCAAGGCGCCTTTGGTGTATTTGGTTTGTTTTGTTGGGGTGGAAGAATACAGGATTTGGCCTGTTTCATCGACGATTTCAAAGTAGCCACCATCCCGGATGTATTTGTTGGTTTGAATGCTTTTGTAGTCTTCATTGCAAGTTAGTATGGCTTGGATGAGGTCTTCGGTATTGTTTTCGGTGTCGTAGGATTCAATGGTGTTATTTTGCCATTCGACAAAGGAAAAGATAAGTACACAAAGAATGACGAGGAGGTAGAAGTATTCTTTTAGAACAAGACGATACAGGGTGTTTTGTGTTTTGCGTTTTTTCATGGTTACCCCTGTAGCTTGTATCCAAGGCCACGGACGGTGATGAGGTATTTTGGTTTGGATTTATCGTCTTCGATTTTATCTCGTAGGTTTGAGATGTGTACGAGTAGGGTGTTTTCATCGGAGTCGATGTAATCACCCATGATGTTTTCAACGAGTTGGCGTTTGGTGAAGACTTTGCCTGGTTCTTGAATGAGTTGGGCGAGGATTTTGAATTCGGTAGGGGTGAGTATGAGTTTTTGGTTGTTTTTCTTTACCGTAATACCATTGAGGTCGAGTTCTAATTCATTGAGGGTAAAGATGGTTTGTTTGTCTTGTTTGTTTGGGTTTAGATCGTAGAAGCGACGAAGATTGCTTTTGATGCGGGCAATGACTTCTAAGGGGTTGAATGGTTTGGTGATGTAATCATCGGCCCCAAGTGTTAAGCCGTTTATTTTGTCATCGTCTTGGTTACGGGCAGAGATGAGGATGATTGGGATGTTGTTGGTTTTGCGGATGTGTTGTACGACTTGTAAACCATCAAGACGTGGCATCATGATGTCTAAAAGAGCAAGGTCGATGTGGTTTGTTGCAAAGGCATCGATTGCTTGCTGACCATCGTTTGTGATGATGACGTTGTATCCGTCGTTTTCTAAATAGAGTTTGATTAAGTTTGCGATATCAAGATCGTCCTCAGCGACGAGGATTGTGTAGTTTGTTTGCATATGTTCACCTTCTTTACTCAATACTAACAAGGATTTGTTGGTTTTTGGATTAAGTTTTATTAAGAATGTTTGATTTTGGCTTTGTTGGTGGGTTTGGTGTGGTTTTTTGGAATCTTAAGATTTCTTTGGTTGTAGTTTTGATTGTTGGTTTTATACTGTGAGTGTACGAGGTGAAGTATGAAACGATTAAAGACATTTCTTTTAAGTATATGTATGGTATGTAGTTTGGCTGCTTGTTCAAACGATTCAAAAGAAGAAGTAGTGGAAGAAGAAAAGACACTACAGATTGTGGATACGTATGACTATGGTAGTAGCGTAGTTGAAACAGAGGCAGTTGATCCTAGTTATTTCAATGATTGTTTGTTTGTTGGGGATTCTAGGATTGGGGCTTTGAGTTTGTTTGAAGCTTGTAAGGGAGCGGATATTGCGTATGTTTCGGCGTTGAATCTTGTTCGCATTGAGGCGATGCAAGTGGATGGTGTTAATGAAGCGATGACGCTTGTGGATGTGTTGAATGGTACAAATAAGAAGAATGTGTATTTGATGGTTGGGATCAATGAGATTCGCAATGTGTACTTTGATTCATTTAAGGAAGCGTATAGTGAGTTGATTACGAATTTGAAGAGTAGTCATCCGGATGTGAATGTGTATTTGTTGATGAATTATACACCGGTGCGTGTGAGTGGTATGAATGATGAAGAAATTGCGAACCAATTAGCACAGTTGAATGCGTGCGTAAAAGAGTTGGCTTTGGAGCATTCAGTGTACTTCTTAGATGTTGATCAAGGCTTGGATGATGCAAGTGGTAAGATCAATGAGGCGTATGTGAGTGATGGCTTGCATTTGAATCGGGAAGGTACGAAGGCGTTTGAGATGTTTATTTTGAAACATACGGTGGATCGTGCTTCGTATTTAAAAGAGATGTATGTATGACATAAGAAAAAGACGTTTGCGGACGTCTTTTACTTTTGTAGGTTGTTGAGGTAGATTTTTGGGATGTCTGGGTAGTTGGTGATGATGGCGTTGGCGTTTGCCTCGTAGAGTTTGTGGATGAATTCTAGGTCATTTACAGTCCATACGTTTAAGCCGATGCCGCATTCTTTACAGCCATCGATGGTTTCTTGGGTGAGGTCTTTTTTGTCTGGGTGGTAGTAGTCAAAGTGGAAGTCTTTACAGAGTTGGCCAGCGTTTTGGATGCCACCAGATTCGGTGAGTAAGCCAACTTTGATGTCTGGTGCAAGTTCTTTGATTTTTACAACGGACAATGGGTTGAAGGAAGAGAAGATGACCTTGTCTTCAAGGTTGTATTTTTTGACGAGGTTTAAGGTAGCTTCTTCAATTCCGCTGTAGTAATAGACACCGGTTTTTAATTCGATGTTTGTTATAAGGTTTGTGTCTTTTACCCAGTTTAGGTATTCGTCTAAGGAAGGTATGGTTTCTTCTTTACAGGTTTCGTTATGAACTTTTGCGGCGTTGAACTGTTTGAGTTCTTCGAGGGTGTAGTCTTTTACATAGCCGGTTCCGTTTGTTGTACGGTCGATTTTTTCGTCATGAATGATGACGAGTTGTTTGTCTTTTGTGAATTGAACGTCTAATTCAATTCCATCGGCGTTTGCCTCATGTGCTTTTTTAAAAGCGGTCATTGTGTTTTCTGGATATTTTCCACTATATCCACGATGTGCAAAAACTAGCATATATCTCCTTTTCGATTCTTTGATCGTTCTTTGTTAGAAATATGGTATCACTGTTCGATTTTGTAGACAATATTTCTATTTGCGAAACGGCTTACATATTGATATGATTTGGGAAGTCTTAACAGGAGGATATGTATGGGGACAGTGAAAATTGTTCTTTGGATCATTGTGGCATTGTTGGTGATTCTTCTTATAATTGGGGAAGTTTTTTGCCAGGTTTCAATGAGTCGAAGATTTAAGAAAGGTATCATTTATAAGATGCGTAACCGCATTTATGAATCTCAGGATGTGGAGTGGTTTCAAGCGCATAACAAGGAAAAGACGCTTACAAGTAGTAGGGGAGTAAAGCTTGTTGGGTATCTTTTCGAGCATGAAGAAGAGGTGAAGGATTGGGTTATTTGTGTGCATGGCTATTCGAGTCAGGCATTGAATATGGCCAATTACATCAAAGGGTTTTATAACCTTGGGTATAACGTATTAGCACCAGAGCTTATGGGTATGGGCAAAAGTGAAGGAGAATACGTTGCCATGGCTGGGTATGATGCGGATGATGTGATGTTGTTTATTGATGAATTGCTTCAGGAACATCCGGATTGTACGATTGGTTTGATGGGCGCTAGTATGGGTGCTGCAACGGTTATGAACACACTTGATAAGGGGCTTCCTGAGAATGTGGAATTCTTTATTGAGGATAGTGGGTATACAAACTTGTGGGATCAAGTGCGTTATCAGATGAAGACGATTTATCATTTGGATTATTTGCCAGTGATTCTAGCGGCAAGTCATACAGTGAAACGTAAGTATGGGTATCATTTAAAGGATGTTAATGGGGAGCCTGGGTTGAGTAAGACTTCTTTACCAGGGCTTGTATTGCATGGAGCGGATGATGACTTTGTGCCACCATTCTTTGCGGAACGTGCGTATGGGCTATTGAATGGGCCAAAGGAAATTAAGTACTTTAAGGGGTGTCGTCATATTCGTGCCGAGCATCAAGTGCGTGATGAGTACTGGAAGAGTGTGACGGATTTCTTAAAGAAGTATAGTAGTAAGTTTAAAAGGGAAGCGAAAGGATAAATTTTTATGAAAAGTGAAGCGAGACTTTCCAAGTTTGAAGCAATCTCGATGATTGTTGGTAACAGTATTGGGACAGGGATTATTGCCGTTCCATTTTTGGCTAGAAAGAATAGTTTGATGACGGTGATCATTCTTTCGCTTGTAGCGTATTGCATTAATGTCATCTTGCATTTAGTGATTGCCGAGTTGTCTTATAACAATGGTGGTAAGCAATTGGTAAAGAGTTTTGAAGGTGAATTGTTCAAGGGGAAATCCAAGAAGTATTTTAGTTGGCTGATGTTTGTAGTGTATGGCCTTGCGATTATGGTCGGTGTCAGTGGAAATATTATGGGTGGTGCTGAGATTTTCGTGAATTGGTTCCACATTTCCTTTGCAAGTGCACAGGTATTGTATTATGTGCTTGCGGGTGTTGTTGTGTTTATGGGGATGAAGGCAGTAGGGATTGCCCAAAAGTATTCGGTGATTCTATTGTTTGCGATTGTTGGAATTATGTCGATTGCGACCTTTACGCTTCCAAAGCAACCTTTGGTTTCAGCTCCATTTATGTTTAATAATTTCTTAGCATTATATAGTATGACGGTGTTTGCGACTTCTGCGAATCAAGCAGTAATTCAGGTTGTAAAAGGGTTGAATGGTGATGTGAAAGAGATTCGTTCGACAATCTTTACAGGCTTTGCGATTTCAACTGCCTTTGTATTACTTGTAACAATTACCGTATTGCTTGGTTGCAATGGGGAAGTAGATAAGCAACTTGCGTATATGCAATTAGGTGAAAACATTGGTTCTTGGGGTGTTGTATTAGCGGGGATTTTCTCCTTGTTTGCCTTACTTACAACCTTCTGGACACATACATTAGCACTTCGTGATGTTGTGCATGAACAAGTTGGTTTGGATAATAAGGTTTGTTGGGTACTTGCAACAATTCCTTGTATTCTATTTGCTATCTTTGGTGGTAGTAGTTTCATTGTGTTAACACGTCTTATGAGTGGGGTTGTTGTGCTTGTAAGTATTATGCTTGTGTTAACGTATGGGAAGTCTCGTAAGCGTGCTGGTAAGAGTGAGATTTGTGGGGTTGTTGGTACAGTTCCATTCCAAATTATTTTGGTGATTATGACAATTCTATCAGCGGTTGGAGCGGTGATTCCATTAAGCTAGGGAAAGTAAAAAGGTCGCGATTGCGGCCTTTTCGTTATTTTAGGATTGGTTTGATGTGATCTTTGATGGCGTTGAAGGTTTCTTCGCTTAAGTCATGTTCGACTTTACAAGCGTCTTCAGCAGCTGTTTCTGGATCTACACCTAAACGGATGAATACGTCGGTTAATACACGGTGACGTTCGAGAATTTCTTCAGCAATTTTTTTGCCTGGTTCTAATAGGTGAATTTCACCATCACGGTCCATTTTGATATACCCGTTTTGTCTTAATTTTTTCATTGCGACAGAAACACTGGCTTTTGAGAAACCAAGTTTTTCGGCAATGTCTACAGAGTGTACATTTCCTTTTTCTTGTTCAAGGGCAAGAATCGATTCGAGGTAGTCTTCGCTAGATTCGTAAATTTTCATAAAAAGCCTCCTAACTTCCCTTAGTGTACCATAGAAAAGGTATAAGTACATGTGGGAAGATTCTTTTTTCTGAATTTGTAGGTACTGCTTTTAAATGGTGGTACTTGTTGGTATGATTGTGTAAGAATTGGGAGATTTTATGAAGAAAATTTGGATGTTTGGAATTACGGAAGAAATTGCTGAGAAGTACTTGGTGATTTGTGATAAATTAGGTGTTTCTTTGAACTTTTTACATGCGGAAGACTTTGCTAAGACGTTTGATGAAGTGTTGTCTTTGGAGTGTAAAGAAGTTGCGCCGTTTGAAAATAGTCCCTTGATGTTAATGGAGGGGGTAAGTTCGCAAGACTTAGTGGATTTGTTAACACTGATGCAAGAAGAGGGTTGTCCATTTGAGGGGATCAAAGTCATGCATACGGAATGCAATGGAAGTCGTGTGTTAAATGAGTTGATGCAAGAGGTTTTGAAGGAGCATATCTTTATGTCGAAGTATTATGCGGTTCAAAACTTAACAAAGCAGTTTGAAGCACTTGATACAAGTGTATTGCCATTGGAATTGAAAGAAGAACTTCATGCGGTTTTGTTGATTGCAAAACGTGTTTTAGCAAATGAAGCTTGTACGGAAGAGGATTTGGATCTAGAGATGCATGAATTAAAGGATGTTTTTCAAAAGATTGTGGCCTTTTTGGAAGATGAGGAGGAAGCGTAATGGGTAATTTGATTCAATCGGTACTTACGAAGCAGGATTTAGTGAACCAGTTGAAGAAATTGGGGGTTACGTCCTCAATGATTTTAGAAGTGCATGTGGCATATGAGTTATTGCCATTTGTTGTAGGTGGTGCGAAGACGGTTGTTGATGCGCTTATGGAAGTTGCGAAGGATGGCGGTACGATTATGATGCATGTGAAGCCAAAGCATGCGAAAGATCCAACGTTCTGGAATGATGCGAATATTTCTACGTATTTGTATGAGGATATACGTAAAAATACACCAGCCTTTGATCCGCGTTTTTGTGAATTGGACAATGATCCAATTGTGGAAAACTTCCGGAATCGGGATGGTGTAGAGTTTTCAAGTCATCCGGCGTATTGTTATGCAGCATGGGGAAGGTATGCGAAGTTTCTTTGTAATAAACAAAGTTTGCATTTCCCACTTGCGGAAGAATCGCCGGTTGCTCGTTTGTATGAGTTAAAGGGGTATGTGTTGAATCTTGGGTGTTCGTTTACCGAATTGACTTGTTTGCATTTAGCACAGTATCGTTCGGATTGTTGTCCGATTGGTGTTTCTTCGAGTTGTCTAAATGGGCAAGGGAATTGGCAACGGTATTTGGATTTGGAAGTGGATGCGTCGCAGTTTAAACGGATTCGTTCGATTTTGTTAAATGCGAACCAAATTCGTTCGAGTATGCTTGGGGATTGTGAGATGGAGTTGTTTTCGGTTCCACTCGCAATTGATGAGGCGACGAAATATTTTGAAAAGACGGTTGTATACGATTTATATCGTTAATACCAAGAATGTTGTAGGATGGCTTGTTCGATGCAAGTTGCAACCTGCAACATTTTTTCTTCGTCTTCTTTCGTGAAGTGATTGAAACTTGAAGAATCAAGGTCGATGATGAGTACCATTTGCTTGTTGTGATACACCGGTACACATAGTTCTGAGTTTGATGCACTATCACAAGCGATGTGGTCTTTGATGGCATGGACGTTGTCAATGCGTTGTGGGTTGTTTGATCGGTAGGTACTACCTAAGACTCCTTTCGTAAATGGGATGTGGGTACAAGCGACTTTGCCTTGGAATGGTCCTAAGACCATGTCGGTTTTTGTGACAAAATAGAAGCCTGCCCAATTGAGGCCGTCATCTTCTTGTTTGATGAAGGCAGAGAGGTTGCTTAATGCGGCAATCATGTTTTCTTCTTCAAGGATTGCCTTTACTTGTTCAATATATACGTTCATGGTGAAATTTTAGCATAGTTTTGTGGTAGAATCATAGATGTGAACAGGGGTGTGTTTTGTTTAGAAACACTGAGAGTAAACCCTTATCACCTGATCTAGGTTAAGCTAGCGTAGGGAGTTCCGTTGTCCTTGCGCCTTCGATTGTTGGAGGTGTTTTTTTATGAAGAGTAAAGATCAGACAAAAAGCATTGCCTTTATGGCGATGTATGTCGCAATGTTTGTGGTATTTAAGTTTGTGGGAAATTTGATTCCCCTTTTGAAAATGCCAAATGGTGGTTCAGTCGAGTTGGAGTTTGTTATATTGTTTGTGGCAAGCTTGCATCTTGGCTATAAGAAAGGGACACTAGTCGCGCTTCTTTGTTTGGCAGTAGAAGCGGTATTAGGTTTTCCATTCTACATTGTCCATTGGTTACAGTTTTTATTGGATTATGTGTTACCGGTTGTAGTGGTTGGTGGAGCATCGATCTTGTGGTTTAAAGAGCGTAAGTATTCCATGGTTACTATGCTAAGTGGAGCGATGGTTCTGAAATGGCTTTGTAATGTATTGTCGGGTGTGTATTATTGGATGCCAAGTGGCGAAGCGGCTGGAAGTAAGCAGGCGTGGTTGTTTTCCCTTGGATACAATACGCCATACAATGTAGCAACGCTTATTGTTGTGGTAATCTTAGTGCCGATTATTTATGGCCGATTGAAAGCTGCACGAATTGTCGATGTAAATTAGAATATATGGAAGTGTTGGATCTTAACGGAAAGGTCCAACGCTTTTTTCGTTTGTGAGAAAGTCGAACAAGTTGTATCATAGAGAAGACATCAAATGGAAAGGGGTAACTATGAGTAAACTTCCTGAAGTTGGAACCGAAGTCTTTGTACAGAGTTATAAACATGATGGTTCGTTGCATCGGACGTGGTGCAAAGGGTTTGTCTTAGAAGCGAATGAAGATCGGTTTGTGGTTGTGACCAATAAAGCGTGGGTCATTGAAGCAGATGGTCGGCGTTGGTTTACAAGAGAGCCTGCGGTTTGTTTTTTCTACACGAAGCGTTGGTTTAATATCATTTCGATGATTCGTAAGACGGGGATTTATTACTATTGTAATTTAGCGAGTCCTTCCGTATATGATGGTGAAGCAATTAAGAACATTGATTACGATTTGGATGTGAAGTTGTATCCAGATCGTTCGTATCAGATTCTTGATGAAAATGAATATGCCTTGCATTCAACGATGATGGCCTATCCAAAAGAGGTTATGAAGATTGTTGAATGGGAGATGCAAAACTTATTGGAATGGATGGAATATTCAAAAGATCCATTCAATCAAACGAGTGTGCAAGAGTTCTATCAAACATATTTAAGTATGAATCGCCTAGATTAGGCGGTTTTT
>JAHHRC010000041.1 GCA_020026035.1 Erysipelotrichaceae bacterium
CGCATTCCGTATGAATCGGATTTGGAAATACGTGGGGCGACGTGTCATATTCCAATGGACTTTTATGAGGGTTTAAAGGCTTGTATGGACAGGGAAATTGATGTGCCATTACGGTATGAGATTGATCAAGACTTTGCCCAATGGTTTTTTGAGCAAGTAAAACCTGAAGAAAAGCTACGACTCCAAAAGCTTGGTAAACATGCCTTTGATGCAGCACGCATGAATCGCTGACCTATGCAATAGGCATAAGAAATGATAGAATATTGCCGAAGGAGTAAAGAGTATGAGTGAATGTAGTAACAAGAGTGGATGTTCCTCGAGTTGTAATTCTTGCTCGAGCAACAGTTGTGAAGGCTGTTCATCCGCAAAGAAGAAAGAAAATGAATTTTTGATTGAGCCAGCACCACAATCAAATATTAAGAAGATCATTGGTGTTGTATCTGGTAAGGGAGGGGTTGGTAAGTCCTTTGTGACTTCGATTCTTGCCTCAGAGATGTCGCGTCGTGGACATCGTACAGCGGTGTTAGATGGCGATATTACTGGACCTAGTATGGGGAAGGTATTTGGAATTTCGGAAAAGGCAACGGGAAATGGAAACTTGATTTATCCAGCCGTTACAAAGTCAGGAATTCAAGTCATTAGTGCCAATATGTTATTGGATAATGATGAACAACCAATCATTTGGCGTGGACCAATGGTGGCTGGAATCTTAAAGCAATTCTACCAAGAAGTATATTGGGAAGATGTAGACTTTATGTTTATGGATATGCCTCCAGGAACAAGTGATGTTCCATTAACGGCGTTCCAAAGTATTCCACTGGATGGAATAGTAGTAGTTACAAGTCCGCAAGACTTAGTATCGATGGTCGTTGAAAAGGCGATTATTATGGCTGAAATGATGAATGTCAAGGTACTAGGATTGGTTGAAAATATGAGTTATGTAGAATGTGATTGCTGTAAAGAACGCAACTATGTGTTTGGTGAGTCTCACATTCAAGAAGTCGCAGATAAGTACAACTTACCAGTGCTTGCAAGAATTCCTTTGCGTAGTAATCAAGCAAAGTGTTCCGATGCTGGTAATGTCGAAGATTTAATTGTAGAAGAAATCAAAGACACTTGCGATATCATCGAAAAGCTTTAAGGAGATGGCGTAAGCCATCTTCTTTTGTAAATAAGGGAGGTTTTGTATGATTCGATTGTTAGTAGTAGATGATGAAATGAAGATTCGACAAATGATTAAGAAATATGCCGAATACGAAGGGTTTGTGGTCGATGAAGCAGTCAATGGTTTAGATGCGTTTAACAAATGTGTGTTAAACGATTATGACTTGATCATTATGGATGTCATGATGCCAGAATTAGATGGTATGGAAGCGGTACGGATGATCAAAGAGAAACGACCATTGATGCCAGTGATTATGCTTACTGCACTTGGGGAAGAGTATGATCGTGTGAAGGGGTTTGAAGTTGGCGTAGATGATTATGTTGTAAAGCCTTTTTCCATTAAGGAATTAATGTTACGGATTAAGGCAATCTTGAAACGAGTAAACAAAGAGTTTGAACAAGACGATGTGTTTGTGTTAGAGGGGTTGAAGATTGACTTTAAGGCACGCATTGTAACAATTGATGACAAACGTGTTTCTTTAAGCCCTAAAGAATATGACTTGCTTGTGTATTTTGTTCGCAACCAAGGCATTGCCTTAACTCGTGAACAGATCCTAGCAACCGTTTGGGGCTATGATTTCTTTGGCGATGATCGTACGTTAGATACCCATATCAAACTCTTACGTAAAAACATGCAAGAGTATAGTCGCTATATTGTGACATTGAGAGGAGTTGGCTATCGTTTTGAAAAAACAGATGAGTCTTAAATGGAAGATTGCAAGATATCTATATATCTTTGCAGGACTTCTATTGTTTATTTTAATTTTGTTTCAATTGTTTTTACTAGAGCCAATGTATGAAAAATACAAGCTAGAAACAATGAGTAACATTATTAGTAAAGCCATTCAAGCAATGGATGAGGAAGGCTTTGCGGATACGATTTACAATATATCGAGTATGGATGATGTAAGCATTCGTATTTACGATGGCAAAAAAGACATCATGGCAGGTAACTATGGATCACCACTTTATAAAATGAAGCTTGATGAACTGAATTCGTTAGTTCGAAAGACCAGTGAAAACAAAGGTGAGTATATTCAAAAGACGGTATTAAAACACAGTGATGGGCATAATGAAGAAACCAAAAGTATGATGCTATCAAGAATTGTAAATCGCAATGAGCAACCGGTATTAGTTGTTGTGTATTCAAGACTTTCACCAATGAATGTCACTCTTAAAACCTTACGGATTCAATTGTTGTACATTGCCATTATGTTAATCATAGCCGTGTTATTACTAACCTATGTGATGAACAAGCATATTGCCATTCCACTCATTCGTATTAACAAAGAAGCGAAAGAAATCTCAGAAGGAGAGTATGACATTGATGAATCCACAAATGAATACTTAGAAGCACAAGAACTCAATGCGACGTTGTTACAGGCGTCGAATGATATCGTGCAAGCAGAAAAAGCAAAACGTGACTTGATTTCGAATATTTCGCATGATTTACGAACACCGTTAACGATGATTCAAGGCTATGGAGAAATGATGCTTGACTTACCAAATGAAATGAATGAAGAAAACATGCATGTTATTATCGATGAAGCAACACGTCTTTCGTACTTAGTGAATGACTTATTAGATCTTTCAAAACTGAAAGAGAATCAAATTCATTTGGAATACGAAACCTTTGATCTATCAAAGATGATCGAAGGACAAATGAAGAAGTATGCGGTGTATGAAGTCAATGAAGGCTTTACGATTGTAAGTGAGATACAAGAAGGCTTATGCGTTTATGCCGATTGTAATCGGATTGAACAAGTGTTTAATAACTTTATGACCAATGCGATTAATTACTGTGGTGAGGTTCGTAAAGTGATTGTGCGTGTCTTTTTGAAAAACGAGGTTGTTCGTGTGGAAGTAGAAGACTTTGGAATAGGTATTCCAAAAGACAAACAGGAACTGATTTGGGATCGCTATTACAAGCTGGATAAGACACATGTTCGACCATTGAATTCCTCTGGGATTGGTTTATCGATTGCGAAAGAAATATTAGACATGCATCATGCAACGTATGGGGTGGAGTCACAAATCGACCAAGGGTCAGTTTTCTTCTTTGAACTTCCAGTTGGAACTGTAGCAAATGTAAAATAATGGCTTAACTAAGTTAGTTTTGACTAATAATAGAGAGTTGCTTTTCGCTTGAAATTCTATGTAATATCGTCTATGATTCAATCATCCAAGAGATATTATCTTTGTTATAATTTTATGAAGATAATTGATGGAAATTAGTGCATTATGGTGTACTCCAAATCTAGGATTACCTATAATAGAAACATGGAGGATGAAACATGAAGGAATTAAAGGGAACAAAAACTGAAAAAAATCTACAAACTGCTTTTGCTGGGGAAAGCCAAGCAAGAAACAAGTATGACTACTTTGCAAGCAAGGCAAAGAAGGAAGGCTATGAGCAAATCGCAGCTATCTTCGCTGAAACAGCGCTAAACGAAAAAGAACATGCTAAGCTATGGTTCAAGTATCTAGAAGGTGGAGCTGTAAAGTCTACAGCTGAAAACCTAAAGGCAGCTGCTGAAGGTGAACACTACGAATGGACAGATATGTATGCAACAATGGCTAAGGAAGCTGAAGAAGAAGGATTCCTAGAAATCGCTGCAAAGTTCCGTGGTGTACTTGCAATTGAAAAGCTACACGAAGAACGTTATGAAACACTTCTAAAGAACGTTGAAGGTGAAACAGTATTCGCTAAGGATACAAAGGTTACTTGGACATGCAGAAACTGTGGATACACAGTTGTGGCTGAAACAGCTCCAAAGCTATGCCCAGTGTGCAACCACCCACAAGCTTACTTCGAAGTAAAAGCAACAAACTTCTAATCATAAAAAGAGGCACTCGTTTGAGTGCCTTTATCGTTTCCTACGCTTTTTCTCACCAGTATGCTGGTGTTTTTTTGTGCGAATGCCGCGATCTTCAACCGTGAAGCTAAGTTGTGAAAGTCTTTGGATTTCTTCAATCTTTCGTTCATGTGGTTTTAAAAGAATGATTGCCGTACCAAACAAGTTTGCACGACCCGTACGACCAATGCGGTGAACTAAGAATTCACTACGATCTGGATAGTCGTATAACACAACCAAATCTACCGTTGGAATATCAATGCCTCTAGCCGCAACGTCGGTTGCACATAAGACTTTGATTTCGTTTTGTTTGAATTTGTTTAAGATGTCTATGCGTGTTCTTGGATCCATATCACTATGTAAGGATTTCGATGAAATGTTTTGGCCATTCATGCGTTCACTTACAAAGTCACTTGTTTTCTTTGTATTACAAAAGACAAGGACTTGTTGTTTGGAATGCTTGTCGATGATTTCTTTTAAGGTATCTAATTTCTTAAACGCATTTACAATGATGACTTTTAGGTCCATGTTTCGAGCAAGAATGGCATCTTCGTGTAGTTCGATCTTTACTGGATTGATTAACGAATGCATGGCAAGGTCTTTGATGCGCTCATCAAAGGTTGCCGAAAACAACATCGTTTGATGTGGTGGTAGGGCATGGATGACATCGTTTACGTCTTCGACAAAGCCCATACTAAGCATTTCATCGGCTTCATCTAGGATTAATGTTCGAATTTCATCGACTTTCAAGGTATGTCTTCGTAAGTGGTCTTTCAAACGACTTGGTGTACCAATGACAATATCAGCGCCTTTGGAAAAGCCACGCACTTGTTTATTCATATCAACACCACCTGTTAAAACATAGGTACGAATGCCTTCTTGGTTTTCAAGTAAGCTACGTGTCACTTCGGCAACTTGTCGAGCAAGTTCACGTGTAGGAGTCATGATTAAGATTTGTGGTTTGTGTTTCTTTTTGGTGTTCACTTGTAAGCTATTTAAGACAGGTAAAAGATACGCACCGGTTTTTCCTGAGCCGGTTGGTGCGATTGCAAGGATGTCTTTTCCAAGTAGAGCATGTGGTATAACTTCTGTTTGGATATTGGAAGGCGTCGACCAGCCTAAGGTTGTTACTTGTTCATAGAGTTTTGTAATAAGATGTTGTTCAAAGAAATTCATATTGTCCCCCATTGTTTTGTGTTTTTTGTTTTGTATGTACTTGTGGTAGAATAGCATAGTTATCGAAGGAAAAGGAAAGAAAATGAGTAAAACATATGTATTTCAGCCAAAAGGTGTATGTTCAAGACAGTTTACCTTTGAACTTGAAGGCACAAAGATTGTAAGTCTTGATGTAGTAGGTGGATGTAATGGGAATCTAAAGGGTATTTCATCGCTTGTTAAGGGGAAAGAGATTGATGAAATTATTAACGCTTTAGAAGGGATTACATGTGGTCCTAGAGCGACTTCTTGTCCAGATCAGATTGCCGAAGCTTTAAAACAATTCAAAGCGTTAAGCAATGATGAAAACAAAGAAGACTATCTATAAGCATTCCTTGGAACATTTTAGCGTGATTAAAATGTTCCTTTTCTATGGATTCGATTCAAACAATGATAGAATAAGAAGGAAAGGAATGAATGTATGGAATATGTCATTATGACTTTATTGGTTGTTTTCGACCAATGGAGTAAAATAGCAATTCAAAATAATCCAAGTATGCATGGCCATGTGAAGGTCATTGATTCGTTTTTGTATATAACCTATGTCAAAAACTATGGGGCTGCTTGGAGTATGTTGGATGGAAAAGTAATGTTTTTAGTTGGGGTTTCCCTTGTTGAATTAGCGGTACTTGTATATGTGATGTACAAGTTTAAAAAGGAAAAACAAACCCTTGCAAAGTGGTCAATTGTATTGATGATTGCAGGTGCGATTGGAAACTTAATTGACCGGATACAACTTGGTTATGTCCGTGACTTTATAGCGACATACCCATTTGGATATGCATTCCCAATCTTTAATGTAGCGGATGTATGTTTAAGTGTTGGCGTGATTCTTTTAGCAATCATCATGTTAAAGGAAGACACTTCAACAAAGAAGGAGAAGTAGTATGGATAAAATTGAATTAGTAGCAGATGTATCAAAAGTTAGAATTGATAAATATCTTTCAACGGTAACGGAATTGAGTCGTTCTCGTTGTGCACAGTTGTTAGACGAAGGAAATGTCTTAGTCAATGGCGAAGTTGTGAAGAGTAGTTATAAAGTAAGTGCGAATGATGAAATCGTTGTGTCGGTTCCAGAAACGAAGGAATTAGATGTTGTAGCAGAAGATATTCCATTAGATATCTTGTATGAAGATGCAGATATCATTGTCATTAATAAGCCAAAGGGAATGATTGTACATCCTGCGGTTGGGCAGTATAGTGGAACGCTAGTGAATGCGTTGTTATACCATTGCAAAGATTTATCGGGAATCAATGGGGTAGCTCGTCCTGGGATTGTGCACCGTATCGATAAAGATACAACAGGTTGTATTGTGGCTTGTAAAAACGATGCAGCACACAATGCGATTGCTGAACAATTAAAGAATAAAACATGTCATAGAGAATACGTTGCGGTTGTGACGGGAAATATTCCGCATGATCAAGGAATCATTGATGCGCCTTTAGGTAGAGACCAAAGAGATCGTCAAAGAATGGCAGTAACCGATAAGAATTCCAAAGATGCGATTACCCATTTCAAGGTTCTTAAGCGTTTTGGTAGAGCGACGTATTTGGAATGTCAATTAGAAACAGGTCGTACGCACCAAATTCGTGCCCATATGCGCTATATCAATCACCCAATCATGGGAGATACAAAGTATGGAAAACCTTGTCCATTCTTTGATACTGAAGGGCAAGTATTGCATGCCTATCGTTTGTCATTAGTCCATCCAACCACAAAGGAATTGATGGTCTTTGAAGCACCAATTCCAGAATACTTTGAACGTTTGCTTACGATCTTAGAAGAGGAGTCTAACGCTTGAGTAAGAAGTTTTACAAAGACTGCCCGGTCTCATTTGCAGTTCTGATTGCTTGTTGTTTGATGACGTTGCTTAGTTATGTATCAAAAGCTCCACTTAGTTCGACGGAAAAGTCGATTCTATTTGGAGCGTACTACAAGCCATTTATTGTATGTGGTCAGTATTATCGATTGATTACATCCGCGTTCTTACATGGAAGTTTGATGCATCTTATGATGAATATGATTGCGTTAATGAGTTTGGGTGTGTTATTTGAACCAATGTTAGGAAAGGTTCGTTATGCGATTTTGTTGTTTGCGTCTGTTGTTGGTGGAAATCTATTCTTGATGGTCGCAACTGAGAATACCGTTGCGATTGGCTTATCGGGTGGCTTGTATGGCTTAATGGCAAGTTATATCTATACCATCATTCGTCATGGTGGTCTAAGTAATCCTGGAATTCGGAAAGGGCTTATGAAGATTATTTTAATCAATCTATTGATTAGTTCATTACCAGGGATTGCTGGCATTGCCCATTATGGAGGAATGCTTGTTGGCTTTGTGATGATTATTTCCTTTGATCAAAGTCCAGCAGTGAAAACCTTCCGTAAGAATACAATCATTGCAGGTTGTATGTTACTAGTAGCACTTGGGGTACTTGTCAATCAAAATAAATACGTATCCATGGATCAAGCATTCATTGGGTCGGACGCAAGATATTTGAATTATCAAGTGGAACATGGACATGAAAAAAGAGCGATGCGTTTAGCAAAGCGTTTGAATGTTTATTATGGCAAAGAAATCTTTAAAGAAACGATTTAGTGGAGGTAATGATGAAGCGATTAAATACACTTACATGGGATGAATATTTCATGGGGCTTGCACATCTATCAGCAAGACGTTCCAAAGATCCAAATACCCAAGTTGGGGCATGTATCGTTGATGAAAACCAACGTGTTGTCTCCGTTGGATACAATGGATTTCCATATGGATGTAGTGATGATGTCTTCCCGTGGGATAGAGAAGGTTCTGTCTTTGAAACAAAGTATGCCTATGTCGTACATGCGGAATTGAATGCAATTCTAAATGCACCACGTAGTGTGAAGGGTTGTACACTCTATGTGTCTTTATTCCCTTGTAATGAATGTGCGAAAGCAATCATTCAATCGGGAATTTGTAAGATTGTGTATGAGAGTGATAAGTATGGACAAACCGAGTCCACACTAGCAAGTAAACGGATGCTTAAAGCCGCAAACATTGAACTTGTACAACTCGCATCCACGATTGATTTAGAAGTGAAACGGATTCCAAATCCAGAAGTATAAGGCTAGGTGGTATCGCAAGGTACCATCTTTTTCTGTTTTTTGGGAATGATTTTTTGTAGAATGTTAGATGGATTGGAGTTTTTTATGAAACAAGTGTTGAAGTATTTGCTTTGTGTATGTTGTGTGCTTGTATGCATCGGATGTAGTAAAGACAAAGCGTCATTGCATAAAAAAGAATTACAAGTGAAAAAGATTGCCTACTTTGATGGAATGGAAGATGCAGTAAGTCTTGCATGCATGGAAGAATTCGAAGAGGTACGTGATGTATATGAGGTCGAATGTTTTGTTGGAGAAACAAGTCTAGAGGAATGTAAAGAAGCGACTCAAAGTGGGTTGTATGATTTGATCTTTGTTCGAAATCTAGACGTCGATGAAATCGTGAAGTTGAATCCATCACAGTTGTTTGTCGTCTTTGAACAAAAATTGGACTATGACAATGTGTTATGTATTCAATACAATCAGGAACAAATGGGTTATTTAGTAGGTAGCTTTGCGAGTTCTTTGACCCATGCAAAACGCGTCGATCGTATAAATCCAAAACGGATGTTAGGTGTTATTGGAGAGAATGATGCGTATTTGTTTGGGTATTTAAAAGCAGTTTCGGATTATGGAATGCATACATCGGTTGTATTAGATGACTTTAAGCAAATGGTAGAACAGGATGTAGACCTTGTTTGGTGTATGAATGAAGAAGAAAATGCAAGTGTAGGTGAGTCATGCTTGTTAGATACAAATTGTTGGATGATTGGAACAGGCTATGGCTTAGAAGAAGTCTTACAAGAAGAAGTAAGTAGAGTAACGATTGCCTCGATTGAAAAAGATATTCCTGGTACGATGATGTATGTATTAAAGGAATGGAGTCATGATCGTTTACGCTTTGGAAGATCTGTTACCTATGGAATCGAAGAAGGGTTTATTCGATTTGGGATGAAAGAACAGTATGATCATTTCGTTGATCAAGATACGAAGGATTATGTGCAATCTGTGATGGAAGAAATCAAAGTAGGCAAGGTGAAGGTTGTAAGCCTAAAAGATGTAAATGCCTTACAACAGTTTGAAGTCCTGAAAGAAAAAGTGACGGTATAAGAACTACCGTAATGTTGCAAAGGGATTTGCGAAGAAAAGTAAAACGTAAAAAGACGGTTTATGGAAAGAGTAGTTAACTCTAAAAACCGTCTTTTTATGTTTGATCGTTCTGTTTACTTCTTTAATACTTCGTCTAATGTAGGAATCGAAGGTGCTGCGCCTTCTTTTGTGACAGCGATCGATGCGGCTTTTGCGGCTAATTGGAGTGCTTCTTTGATTGGTTTTTTAGACGCAATTGAGGCGATAAAGAAACCAGTGAAGGTATCTCCAGCTGCGGTTGTATCAATCGCTTTTACCTTATAACTTTCTTGGAAGATGGTTTGGGTATGATCACGATAGTAAGCACCTTTTTTACCAAGTGTCATAACGATTGTCGCATTTGGGTATTGGGCCTGTAGGGCATCGAGGATGTCATTTTCTTGTTTTGCAAGGGCGATGGCTTCGTCTTCATTCACTAAGAAACAATCTACATACTCTAATGGCAGTTTGAAGATTTTTTCATTCATTGGTGAAGGGTTGAAGAAGATCTTCATGCCTTTTTTATGTGCTTTTTGAATGATGGCATCGAGTTCATTGATTTCGTTTTGAATGAGTAAGTAGTCACCTTTACTGAAGTGGGATAGGGTTTCATCAACCATATCACTTGTAATGGCTTGGTTCGCTCCACCATATAAGACAATACAGTTTTCACCATTGGCGTCGACTTGGATAAAAGCAGTTCCTGTTTCTACGTGGTCTAACTTGTGTAGGTGTTTGGTATTGACGTTATGGTCTTGTAGTAGTTTGATGAGCATTTGTCCATCTAAGGAGCCAACTGCTCCGGCGTGATAACAATTGCCATTGGCATTTGCAATGGCGATGGATTGGTTCAAGCCTTTTCCACCGGCTTGAATGGTTCGTGACAAAGAGGAAATGGTTTCTCCTGGTTGTACGAAGTGATCTACATGATAGGTGTAGTCTAGATTTAATGATCCAAAATTAAGAATTTTCATAATAAAGCCTACCTTCTTTTCTAAAATTTTACTCCTTGCTTGCGCATGGTTGTAAGTATAGTTTGAAACAGTTTTTTCTCTGGTTTATTCAATGTTTTTTTGATTTCGTAAATAATGACATCACTTTTGATTGGGTCAAACACTTCACCAAAAGATGTATAGATTAGCCCTTTGTAAGCTACGCCTGTAACGACACGTTTCATACTCATTTGCGTCTTATCTGCTTTCGTAATCCAGTGATAATATTGCAGTTTTACGAGTGTTGGTTTGTTATGGAATGTGTGAAAGTAGTTCCAGAACAATTCTTCTTCTAAAACTTCTTCCCAAGTCCTATTAAAAATTAACTCGTAAGAAATCTTGTAGAACCATGTCGGCTTGAAGTTGACATGGTGCCATGATGATTTACGAAGATACATCTTTTTTAGTGTTACTTCGGATACACCTTCTAATCGTTTCAGTGAAAATGGCATATTTTGTTCAGGGTTCTCATTCAGAATTCTTTCAATTTCTTCTAAAATATATTGTTTCGTAAAAAACGCATATAGGTGCGAACCGTTGACAATTTCAACTGAGGCACGATCACTCATACTGTTATGTGCGAGTTGAGGGTTTTTCCGTATCTTGTCCTTTTCTAACAATTTTTGTAACTCTTCACCAAGAGTTCTGTTGTTGTACTGATACATAAACAATCCTTTCTCTATTATTATAAATCGTTGTTCATTTGCTAAATTCGCAAAGATTGTACATTCCGTATATTGCATTTTGAACGTTACACATTTTTGGTAACTTCAATATGTACCTCTTTAAGGAAATTGTAGGCATTGTGCTTGTTTGTGTCAATTTAAGAAACGAAAAATGAGGAATTAATCCTCATCTACGGTAATGCGTTCGGTATTTTTGAAATGGAGTTTGGCAACTTTTTTAAGATTGTCATAGCCAAAGCGGTCGACGAATTTATTTGCGTTACGATCCACATTGGAACCTGCGCCTTTTTTAAATTCCATGCAGAAACGTTCTTCCATGGAATCCCAGTAGGTTAAAAAGCCATAGCGAGCAATTACCGAAGCTGCCGCAACGGCTGGGTATTTGCTTTCGGCTTTGGTTTCAAAGTGAATGCCTCTTTGAATTTCAGGCTCTTTGGCGATGTATTTAAAATACGAATTTTCTGGTGTGAATTGGTCGATGATTTTAAAATCAGGTAGAGTCGCTTTCTTACTGAGGTTAATGTATGCCTTGTTGTGAAGTTTTGCTTTGATGGCATTCATATTGTTCGTAAGGTGAACTTCGTTATACTTTAAAGGTTCAACAAGTAAGAACGAATACGGAAG
>JAHHRC010000042.1 GCA_020026035.1 Erysipelotrichaceae bacterium
TTTTTGTTCGAGGAAGGAATTTACTTCAATGATTGGAACAGGGACAGTTTCTTGGATGGGGATGGTTGTTAGGATGTAGTCGATTTGGTTGAAGTCGACGGTTTCAATGTTGAAAAGGCCGGTTGTTTTTACGACATTTAATTGTTCGCCAAACTTTTCTTTGATGCGATAGGCGAGAAGTTCGCTCGTTGCTCGACCACTGCCGCAGACGATGAGGATGTTTTCTTTGACGCGGTTTTTCTTTTTCTCTAGGGCGACATTGAAGTGGAGTGCCATGTAGGCAATTTCGTCTTTGTTTATGTTTTTGTGGTAGGTGTCTTTGAGGGTCTTACTTGCAACGACGGCCATATTATAGGCAAGGGCGTAGTGGGAGCGGATTTTGTTTGTGAGAGGATTGTTGGCGGTTAAATCGTTGAGTAAGCGTACTTTGAAAGGAACGATGTGTAAGGCTAACAAGGAGATGAGTTCCATATCGTAACGCAAATCGATTTTGAAGGTTGTGTAGATCGTTGTAAGCATGTCATTGACCATTTTGTATACATCATCACTGACGATGGCGTTGACGTTGTCGTTTTGGAAGGTGAGCATTTTCTTGGCGCTAAGATGGAGGTAGATATAGGCGATTTCATCTTGTGGGAAGGAAAGGTGGAAGTGTTGTTCGAGGTTGCTTACAAGTTGTAGGGTGAGTAAGTAGTCCTCATCGTTTGGGGTGGCATTGGTTTCAAAGTGAATGACATTATCGGCTTGAATGCGGACAATGGAGATTGCAATGTGAGTGATGAGGTTGTTTAAGGAGTCTTGAGACATTTGGAAGTTTGCTTGTTGGATGGTTTGTAGGATGAGGGTTTTGATGGTGTTTAGATCGATATCTTGGAAAAGGTCACTTGGGTTTTGTAGGGCGTTTTGTTCGAAGTGAGCAAGGCATATGCGTAGATCTTTTTCATCTCCGATAAGCTTGATTCCCTGGTTAGCTCGAAAGTCGATTTGGATGTTGTGGTGGTTGAGGTGTTCGCGTACGACTTTGAGGTCTTTTTTGATGGTGGAGCGACTGACGTAGAATACATCGGCTAGTTCATCGATGGTGATACTTCCATCCATCATGATGAGGTATTCGAGGAGTTGGTGTTCACGCATCTCTTTGTCGGTGCTTTGGGCTTGTTGGAGTTGGGTTAGATAGAGATTGAATTGGTCGTTGTCGTGTATGTCTAAGCGGATTCCTTTTCGAGGAATGGTTTGGATGGTGGCACCGTTTTGAGCTAAGTCTTGATTGAGGGTGTTAATGTCAGTGCGGATGGTTCTTGTGCTGACATTACAAAGGGAAGCGAGGTTGCTTGCAGTGATGTAGGTTTCTTGTTTGGTGAGTATTTCTAAGATTTGTTGTGTTCGTTCCATAGGTTTACCTCTTTTATGGTTCTATTGTACTATTTCTTATTGTTGGTAAAAATACCTTTACCTTTGGTAGATTTCTTTTTGGATGGTATAATGCCGGTATGACAAACGGAAAATTTATTACATTTGAAGGACCGGACGGTAGTGGAAAGACTACGGTTTCTAAAGCGGTCACAAAGCGTCTTCAGGAAGAAGGCTACAAAGTTATATATACAAGAGAACCAGGAGGAAGTGCGATTGCGGAACAGATTCGTTCGGTAATCTTAGATCCAAAGAATACGTTGATGGATGGGCGTTGTGAGGCGTTGTTGTACGCTGCCTCTCGCCGGCAACATCTTATTGAAATAGTCTTACCTTCAATCGAAGAAGGAATTACGGTGATTAGTGATCGATTCATTGATTCATCCCTTGCTTATCAAGGTTGTGGGCGAGGAATTGGGATGGATGAAGTATTTGCCATTAACCAATTTGCGATTGAAAGCTACATGCCAGATAAGACGATTTATTTGGATATTGATGCGCAAACGGGATTGGATCGTATTGCGAAGGGAAGAGACGTGTTGGACCGGTTGGACCAAGAAGATATTTCGTTCCACAATGCCGTGTTTGAAGGGTATCAAAAGGTGATCGACAAGTATCAAGATCGAATGATTCTTGTGGATGCGACAAAGGACGTTGATGATGTGATTGAACGTGCTTACCAAGAAGTGAAAGGGTTAATTGATGGCACGCGTGAAAGCTAGTAGCGATGAGAAAAATACATTACCTGAAACCTTACGTGTAGAACAGGAAAACAAAGAGCGCCGGATGGAAGGTCGTTTGCAGTTAATGCAATACCAGCCGGTGGCTTTTGACTTGTTGAATCGAGCCATTGCGCAAAAGAAGATTAGTCATGCCTATTTGTTTTATGGGGCACCGAATACGAAGAAGTATGAAATGGCGATTTTGTTTGCCCAAAGTATTCTGATGGGTGTTGAAGATGGCTTAGTGAAGGAAGAAGAGCTAAGTGAAGAAGATGCGATTCTTGCGAATCGGATTGCGACGCTGAATTATCGCGATATGCTTGTCTTAGATGGAACACGGAAGAAGAAGTTATCAAAGAAGGAAATTGATGATCTTCAGGTGGTGTTTTCGAAAACGGCTTCGGAGAAAAGTGGGCGTAAGTTATATATTTTGAATCATTGTGAGAATATGTCGTATGAGGCTGCGAATAGTTTGCTTAAGTTTTTAGAAGAGCCTACAGGTGAGGTGTATGCGATTTTAACGTGTGATAGCTTAGAGCATATCTTGCCTACGATTCAATCGCGTTGTTTGCCAATTCCATTCCGTGTGATGCCAAGTGTTGTGCATGAGGAAATGGCGTTGAAGGATGGCTTAGATCCTGAGGATGCCTACTTTATTTCGTTTTTGCAATATGGCAATAAGCGCTATGAAGAAGTGGCTGCGAGTTACAGTTTTCAAACGGCTAAGACGATGTTAAAGCAGTTTTTAGGGGTCAAAGATGATCCGAGATTACTGCTTGTGGACTTTGATTTGTTGTATAAGAGTAAAGCGACAAATGAAGTGGATGAACATGGGGAAGCGTTGAAAGATCGTGATGTGGATTTAGATACGTTGCGGTATTTTTATACGATGGTGATTCGCTATTATCAGGATGTCATTATGAATGAATACAAAGGACCTACTTGGTACAACGAAGTGGTTGTGAATGCGAGTAAGACGAAAGATTGTGAGCGTTTGGCAAAGAAGCTTGCGATTTTAATTGAAGAAAAAGACCAATTGAATCGTGTGAACGATTTGTCATTGGTGTTATATCAAACCATATACCGATTGGAGGTAAATAGATGAGTGATGTTGAAGTGATGGAAACAGTGGAAACTGTGGAAATAGAAGAAGTAAAAGAAGAGAAGAAAGAACGTAAGAAGGACGAAAAGAAGGAAGAGAAAACGTATCCATATACGGTTGCGATTCGGTTCCATGGAAATTCGAAGTCCTATACGTTTGGAACGGATTTAGACAATATTCAAATTGGTGACTATGTGATTGTGCAAACGTCACAAGGAATTGAGATTGGAAAAGCACAAACAACAAGTGTTCCAATTAGTGAGACAACGCCGAAGATGAAATTGGCACCGGTCGTTCGTCTTGCGACCAAAAAGGATCAGTTGCAATATCGTGACAATATCGAACTTGGAAAACATGCTCTACGGATTTGTCAGGAAGAAGTGGAAAAGCTTGGTCTTGGTATGCATTTGTTGAGTGCAGAATATGTGTTGGATCGTTCGAAAGTCTTGTTTATTTACCAGGCAGATGCGCGTGTTGACTTCCGTGAGCTTTTGAAGAAGTTAGGTTCACGCTTGCATTGTCGAATTGAATTGCGGCAGATTGGGGAACGTGATAAGGCTAAGATGGTTGGTGGTATTGGTGTTTGTGGGATGGAGTGTTGCTGTAGTCGATTTAAGACATCGATGGATGTTGTGTCGATTAATATGGCAAAAACCCAGTTACTTGCATTGAATACCGAGAAGCTATCGGGTATGTGTGGGAAGTTGATGTGTTGTTTGCGTTATGAAAATGACAACTACAAAGAACTTACCAAGGGGCTTCCGAAGATGGGTGCCCATGTGGAATACAATGGGGCGATTTATCGTGTTGCCTCAATGAATGTGATGAATCAATCGGTGAACTTGGAGAATCCTTGTGGGTTTGAAACGATTACGTTGGATGATTTGAAAGAGAATGCGATTATTCGTAAGGGTGTTCCTTTAACCAAGCATCGTGAAGGCTGTTGTGGTGGCAATATGAAGTGCTTGAATGAGCGCGTCAAGGAAAGTGCGATTGCAAGTGGTACTTATGCAAAGAAGGACGAAGTTACGAAGAAGGAAGAACGTCGTCAACCGGTAAAAGAAACTAAGAAACCTCGTAAGAATAGCAATGAGAAGAAAAAGCCAGTAAACAAGAAGGCAACTGATGCAAAGAATAAGCAGAATAAGCCACAGAATCATAAGCCAAAGCGGAATCCAAAGCCAGCTCCTACAGCGAAGAAGGCGAATGTGACGGTTCGTAGCTTTAAGTCGAGTAAAAACAAACAAGCGGATAAGAATGGTGGGAAGTAAGTATGATTCGTCAAAAGAGTTTTGAAAATGAAATGCCGACGTTGTATTTAGTGCCAACGCCGATTGGGAATTTGCATGAGATGACACCAAGAGCGATTGAGGTGTTGCGTTCGGTGGATGTGATTGCGTGTGAGGATACGCGTACCAGTGGTCGTTTGTTAAAGCATTTCGATATTAAGAATCGTTTGATTGCTTACCAGATGCACAATGAAGAATCTTCCTCGTTGGGGATTTTGAATTTGTTAGAACAAGGCAATGATGTGGCTTTGATTAGTGATGCGGGCTATCCGTTAATTAATGATCCAGGGCAAACGGTTGTAAGTCTTGTGAGTGAAAAGGGCTTTAATGTCGTTCCTTTGTCGGGTTGTAATGCGATGTTGAATGGTTTAGTGGCGAGTGGTTTGGTTGCGCAACCTTTCATCTTCGTAGGATTCTTACCGCAAAAAGAAGGCGAAGCTTTGAAGACAATGCGGATGTATCAGGATTATCCAATGACGATGGTGTTTTATGAAGCACCACATCGAATTACACGCTTTATGAGTCAAGCACTTGAAGTGTTTGGTAACCGTAAGTGTTGTATTAGTCGTGAGCTTACGAAGTTGCACGAAGAGTTTATTCGGGGAACGATTGAGGAAGTCTTAGAGGTATGTGATACCTTGAAGGGTGAAATGGTCGTTGTCATTGAAGGTAAGAGTTTCGACAAAGAGAAAGATGTTGACTATGGGACGATTCTTATGATGGTCAATGAGTTGATGGAAGAAGGCTTGTCGAAAAAAGATGCGATTAAAGATGTCGCAAATAAGACGGGTGTTCCAAAGAATCGTGTGAAAGACATGGTATTTAAAGATTAATGTGAAAAGAGAAGATGGTTGGTCTTCTCTTTTTGTTAAGTTGGTCTTTGAGGAATGTTAAGTGTTTTTGGTATAATGGAACACAGCAGATAGGAAGGCGTGTATTGATGGAACATACGAAAGTGGAACGAATGGATCATATTTTACAATATTACAAGATGAAGGAGTTTTTTCAGGTAGAAAACTATCCGGATGTATATAAGATTTGTCGCAGTGCGAAGCGGTCAGAGCCGATTGTGGAGTTTGCGGTAGATTTGAAGCTTGATAAAGATTTAGAGACGTTATTAAGAAAAGAAGCGACTTCAATGGAGAAGAGCCATTGGTCGAATCTTTGTGTGTATTTAGGTAAGGTACAGCGGGATGCGTGTTTGAAGGCAATGTCGACATATGTGCAAAAGGATGTGGATGTCTTTGATCAAACGGAATGGAATAAGGATTATATGCCTTTGTGTAGTCTTGAATTGGATTGTAATGGGGTGTATGTGTCGAATTCCATGATGGTGTCGCCGATTGTGTTTGCGATGCATGAGTTGGAGATGAATCCGATTAAGGTAGAACGTCTTTTTGATTGCGGTCGATATGAGGAAACGATGCGTAAGCTAGATGGGCTGTTTGTGCCTGGAGAAGTTGTTTCGATTGACCAATTAAAAGGTATTTTAAAACAGTTGGAAGAAGTGTATTTGTCGCATTTGAAGGACTTTTCTAGTGATCATAAGCCGGTGTTTTTTGAGGCGATGGATGCGGTATTCTACTTGTATCAAAATGAAGAATTGTATCAGAAGAACAAACATGCACGTGTTTCCAATGGGTTCTTTCGGAAAGGGATTCAGGAAGAATTAACATCGATTGAGCATGGTGTAAGAAGTGATGCGTTATGTTCGTTTATGGATTCGTTTGAAGAAAAGATGGATGAGCATGAGCGTGTTGACTTGTTGCATCGAAAGAGTGATCAATCGCATTATCTTCAGCAGTTGCATGGGCTATTGGATATGGAATATGCACCTCTTGCGAAGTGGCCTTCCTTAAAAATGCCAACATTTATGGAACAGATTGCCTTGAATCATTGTTTGCATGATGATTCGTTTATGCAAGCAATTACAGTACCAGTTGGTGGTAGTGGTGAAGTGTTTGTGAAGGAGTTGCTTGCAAGTTGTGTTGTGGAAAAGGCGAAGGTCTTTTCACAGTATGAAACAAGTGATGATGGCTTTGAAGTGGTTCATGGCAAGAGTTGTAATTGGTATCAGTTAAAAGATCGTTCGCTTTGTAAGCAGTCGTTGTTTGTGGTAAGTGATGAGGATTACTTTTCTCGTGTTGTAAAAGATTTAAAAGAGGAACTAACGCCGAAGTATCATATTTCTACGGATTCTAGAAAGCCGTTGTCATTGATTCGGAAATTATTTGATGCGAGTTATTCGGGCATGGAAGAAGTGATTGTCAGTGGCAATCAAGATCCTATTGTGTTGCAGGATTTGTATTTTAGTAAGCAAGCAAGTGATTTGTACAATATTTCTGGGAAACAAAATGCGATGCAGTCGGCTTGGGGATTAATGGGTGTAAAGCTTACTGACCAAGAGGATTTGTATCATTTGAATCAATATTTCTTAGAGCCGCTATTGAAGATGTATTTGCATGAAGAAGCGATAGTGAGTCGTGGGAATGCAAGGTATGAATATACGCGTAAGATTTTCTTGAAGCAGTTAGATCGTGTCCATCAGAAGCAAGAAGAGCTTGAATCGTATAAGATTCTTCCAACGTTAATTAAAGAAGAGAAGTTACAAAGTGATTTGTTAAAGGCAAAGTATGAAACGTCGTTGAATGCCTATGAGAAGAGTATTCGTTTGACACGGATTGATATTGAGCATGATGAAGAAAAGTTGAAAGAGTTAGAGTGTGAGATTACTAGCTTAGAAGAAACGATTAATGCGAAAGATACGATGGTGCAGGATGTGAAGAATGCGATCTATGCATTGGATTTAAAGATTGATGAGAACCAAAAGAGTGCTCGTGAAAAGAGTAAGTCGGTTTCAATGTTTGGAAAGTTATTCCATTCGAAGGCAAGTCAAGAGGTTGAAGAAGAGTTATTGGTATTAAAGGATGCCTTATCTTCTTTACAAGGTGAGATGTCTTCCTTGCAAGATTCCTTACGTACCTATGAACAAGAAGAGGCGCAGCTACAATTGAAGTCGTTGACTTTGCATGAAGAGGTTGAATCGTTGCGTTCGTTGATTGTGGAAAAAGAAGTGTCGATTCTTGAAGTGGAAAAGAAGCGGGAAGAATGTGTGTCCTTGTTGGAACATTGTGAAGATCGCTTGATAACGTTAAAACGTAAGTATCGTGATGCGGTGGAAAGCTTTAAGGGTTCTAATGGGTTTACGGCTCGTAAGTCGTTAGATCCTGGCTTTGTGAGTCGTTTGATGAGTGATGATCTTGAGATTTCAAGTAAGGCCTTCTTGGATAATCCGTGGTTCCATGAGTCATATAATCGAGAACGTGAGAAGTTGTTTAATACGGCGGTTCGTTTCTTAAGGGAGTGTGTTCTTTCTTCGAAGGCGCTTGCTTGTAATATGGCGTTATTGCAATCTATGTTGAAGTTTAAGAATGTTGAACTGGATGCGATGGATGAAGTGACGATGGCTACGAGTTTGTTTGAGTCGTTGTGCTTTGTGGTACCAATGGTTCAAACGACACCGTATTTCCTTGGAGTGTTATTGAAGGATTGTAAGAAAGAAGATAGCTTTGGATATATTGTCTATGACCATGGGGAACGTTTGGATGTGCATGAGGTGTTTGGTGGTTTGAAACGCTTTGCGAAAACGATTGTCATGGGGGATGTGCGGCAAGTGAAAAAGAAGAGTAAGGATGACTTACGCTTCTTGATGTCGTTGTATGAGGATGATGTATGTAAGGCGTATGCGAAGTGTGATACAAATGCGATGCAGTTTGCAAATCTTCACGCCAAGTATGGGACGTATTTAGCGAAGTTTGGTGGTGATCGTACTTGGGTTGGGATTCCATTTGTGGTCAATGAGAGTATTGGGCATCCAATGGGTGAGATTTGTAATGCGATTTCTTATGATGGCATCTTGAAACATGCGGTGAGTAAGAAGGTGGACGATGAAACGCCGTATTTGTTGGATAAGTCGCATGTGTTCCATGTGGTTGGAAAGCAAATTGGTCCGAAGATTCACTATGTGGAAGATCAAGGGGATAAGGTTGTCTACTTGTTAAATAAGATGTTTAAGAAGTATGAAGAAGGAACGTATCCGGATGTAATGATTGTGTCTCCGTTTGTGACGGTTGTAAGTGGCTTGCGGAATACGCTTCGTAAGGCGATGAATGATGGCCGGTTACAACGGGATGTTGTGGATTATATGATTTCAAGTAGTGAATTGCGTATGGGTACGGTGGAGCAATTGGCGTCTAAGTCGGCGAAGGAAGTGATTCTTGTCTTAGGTTGTGATGCAAGTAAAGATAATGCATTGGCGATTCAAACGGTCGATGAGGATGTTGTGAATGTTATGGTATCTAAGGCTCGTGAGCGTTTGTATGTTGTTTGTGATAAGGATGTATGGGTGCAATCGCCTGCTGTTGATGCGATGATTGAGTGGATTGATTTATTTGAAATTAAGGCATAAAGAAAAACAGTCTTGTAGGGAACAAGGCTGTTTTTTTAGGGGTTAAGATATGTAGGGAACATATCTTAAGTGATAGGGGTTTGCACATATTTCTATGTACAAAACAAAAACTATAAATCATAGCGTGTAAGATTAGGGAGTCTTACAGTAACAACTGTAATCCTTCTTGTAGATACTGTAAAGAGATATGCTCAGAAGTTTAAGAAAATGTTTAAGAAATAATTCGATTCTTAAAGAATTTGTGAAATATGCCTAGTTTATGCGTATTGTACAGGTGGAATGGTTGGTTGGATTTGGTATAATAGCTGCAGGTGGTGATGGATTTGATCGAAAATTTTGATGAATTAACGTTGCAAGAAAAGAAATTGTATTTTTTGCGAAACTATGCAAGTTATGTTCGGGAAGGGGAATGGAGTGGTCTTCGTGACGATGCCCCAGAGGATGTAAAGGTTGCGTTTGAAGCGTTTTTAGAAGAGTATCGAAGAAGCATCACACATTGAAAGGAGTTACTATGTTAGAAGTAAATGATGTAGTACAAGGCTTCCGTGTTGTACGGGTGCGTGAAGTAAATGATTTAAAGGGTCATCTTGTGGAGATGGTTCATGAAAAGACGAATGCCGAATTGGTGTATTTGGATCGTAAGGAATTGAATAAGACGTTCTGTATTGGGTTTAAGACAACGCCTGTGAATGATACGGGTGTGTTCCATATTTTAGAGCATTCGGTGTTGAATGGGTCGCGTAAGTATCCGGTGAAGGAGCCGTTTGTAGACTTGTTGAAGTCGAGTTTGCAGACGTTCTTGAATGCGATGACATATCCGGATAAGACGTTATATCCGGTTTCGAGTCGTAATCCAAAGGATTTCTTGAATTTGATGGATGTCTATTTGGATGCGGTGTTACATCCGGCGATTTATGAGAATAAGAATATCTTCTTGCAAGAAGGTTGGCACTATGAGATTCGTAAGGAAGAAGACATGCCGATTTATAAGGGTGTTGTGTTCAATGAGATGAAGGGTGCATTCTCGAATGTGGATGAGACGTTGATTGATGAAGTGAATCGTACGTTGTTTAAGGATAATTGCTATAAGTATGTAAGTGGTGGTGATCCTGCGTATATTCCGGAATTGACGTATGAGGAGTTTATTGAAACGCATAAGAAGTATTACCATCCTTCGAATGCTCGTATTTTCTTAGATGGGGATTTGGATCTTGATGAAGTGTTGAATCGTATTGATTCGTTCTTGAGTGAATATGATGCGATGGATATGGATATTGAGATTGCGCGTCAAGAGAAGTTGAAGGGTGTTGAGGTTGTTTGCAAGCATCCGATTTCGGAGGATGAAGATCCAAAGGATAAGACGGTGATTAGTTTTGCGTTTATGCTTGATTCCTATGAGGATGTAAAGCGTATTGCGGCTTGGAATATCTTAGCGGATGTGTTGGCTGGTTCGAATGATTCGTTGTTGAAGAAGGCGATTTTGGATAAGAATCTTGGTCAAGATGTTGAGATTGGTGTGATGGAAGATTTACTTCAACCATATGTGTTAGTGGTTGTTCGTAATACAAATCCTGAATGCAAGGATGAAATTGTTAAGACTGTTAAAGAAACGATTTCTAAGGCTGTTGAAGAGGGTCTTCGTAAGAAGCAGCTTGTGTCGATTTTGAATCAGTTAGAGTTTATGTATCGTGAGGCGAAGGAACCAAGTGGGCTTATTTATGGGCTTAAGACGTATAAGGCTTGGTTGTATGGTGGTGATCCGATGTTGTATTTGGCATTGGGTGATTTGTACCAAGAGTTGCGTGATGCGATTGAGGATGGCTACTTTGAGTCTGTGTTGAAGGAAGACTTGTTGGATGATACGTATATTTCGACGATTACGATTTTGCCGGATCAAAACTTATCGAAGGAAAAAGAACTTGCAGAAGCGGCTCGTTTAGAGAAGTTGAAGGCTTCTTGGTCCAAGGAAGAAGTAGAGTTCCTTGTGCATGAGAATGAGGTGCTTGATGTATGGCAGGCGAAGGAAGATAGCGAAGAAGAAAAGGCTACACTTCCTAAGCTTGGATTAGATGAAGTAGAAAAGCGTCCGGAAGATTTCCATGGGGAAGTTACGAAGGTGCATGGTGTTCCTACGATGGTTTATAAGGATGATGGTCGTGGGATTGTGTATTTGAATCTATACTTTAATCTTGCTGGATTAAAGGTGGATGAGTTGGCTTCGGTTGCGTTCTTTAAGGAGTTATTACAAGAGCTTGCGACTTCAAAGCATTCGCTTCTTGAGTTGAAAGAAGAGCTTCGTACGTATGTTGGTTCGTTGTTTATGACAATGGATGCGTATGAGGTTGTTGGTGAGAAGGATCGTTGTGTTCCGACATTGCATGTTGGATGTTCGGTTCTTGAACACAATGTGGATAAGGCTGTTGAATTGATACTTGAAGTGTTGAACGATACGGTATTTACCAAGGAAACGATTCTTCCTTATGTAAAACAAGCTAATGAACGTAATAAGCAGATGTTGATTACGTCTGGGCATGCCTATGCGATTGGTCGTGTAAATGCGCATCATTCGGTTGGGGCTGCCTTTAAGGATGCGACTGCTGGTATTGGCTATATGGAATACTTGCGTAAGTTTGATCAGAACTTTGATGAGATGGTAGAAGAGTTTATTGCCTTAACGGATGTATATAAGGAAGTGATCTTCTCGCGTCAACGTTGTAAGGCAAGTATTAGTAATGA
>JAHHRC010000043.1 GCA_020026035.1 Erysipelotrichaceae bacterium
GTAAATGCCATACAGTCTTCTAAAGAAATCAAATGATCAACATTCTGTAAGAATGGATACACAGCACTTTCTAAAGACACATTCGCATCCTTATTAAAGTGTTTAATTCCCGAAGTAGCTCGACTTCGATTGCTGTCTTTATACGGTGGATTATATGATTGACTCACATCCATCACATCTTCACTACCAACATACGTACCAGCGACCATGGCAACTTCTTTTAGCTTCTTGGAATACAAAATACCGCTTTCTTCGTTGTAGAAATAGTCTTCATATTCTTTTCCGTTTAATGAAATCTCATTGATCCAAAACGTATTTGGCATCACTGAGAAACAATCTTCCGGATACTTCATTGCGACAAATTGATGGCCAGAATACAATTCCATGTACCAAACTTCTTTCTCATCTGCCACAACAAAGGTGTTTCCTTCACTTGATCCACTTGTCACCATGATATTTGCAACAGTGGTAATCGCTTCAAAGGCATTCTTACAACTTGCAAGAACGACACTTGCAATCGAAGCCTCACTGATTCCTGCACAATGACTTTCATCGCCACTTATGATATAAGGATCCACTTCTAGAATCTTTTCATTACTACAAGCCGATACCGTCATATCAACAGCTAAGCCCATTTCATTAAAGCCTGCTTCATCAAACTCCCCAAACTCTACCGTTGTATCACTGACTGAGGAATACGCATAGGAATCGTGTGGGTATACAAATCGGAAGCCATATTCTGGATCATATGCAACATCCACAAAGACATCCCCTTGTTTATGTTCACCGGATTTATGAATCTTATACACCTTATTATGATTGACTTCTAAATCTTCACTTCTTCCAAACATGTACTTGTTTGTCTTTGAAAGTTTCTTCCCAATAATAAATGCCGTACAAGCATCTTTTCTCTCTTGATATACATTACTAATTTTCATAGATTACCTCACACATTAATTGTCACATTATAGCATATTGCCAAATAGAAAAGCGGATGTTACTCCGCTTCCTTCTGTTCTAGTTTCCAATGATTCTTAGGTTTTTTTACTTTCTTTTCTTTGATGTTATAAAGATTCATCACAACATCCATTGTTTTAAAACACCAATCATACGCCGCATCTCTTGCGCCGATTAATGCTGTATTAAGCTTTTCTTCATCTGCTTTCGCAACCGGTGATAAGACAAAGTCTGGAACACTTTTGCCTTTTTGGTCATGACCTACACCGACGCGGATTCTTGCGATTTCACTGGTTCCTAAACAATCAATGATATTCTTCATGCCCTTTTGACCACCAGCAGACCCATTCTTACGAATGCGTAAACAACCAACTGGAATGTCCATATCATCGTGAATGACAATGACATCACTTGGATCCATCTTATAGAAATTCACTGCTTGCGCAACCGCTTGTCCAGATAGATTCATATACGTTAAAGGCTTCATTAACACTACTGCTTGTCCTTCAATTCGTGTCGTTGCGATTAAGGCATTCCACTTACTTGTCGTAATGCTTACGCCACATTTATCGGCCAAGCGATCAATGGCCATAAAACCAGCATTGTGTCTTGTCTTTTCATATTCTTTCCCAGGATTTCCTAGGCCTACAATTAACTTCATTCTGCTTCCTCTTCCACTTCTTTTGCATGTGGCAATTCAATGCCTAACTCCATCAACCAACGTTCTCCAAGTGGAGATGTTTCAAAGACTTCTAAGAAGGACAATTGGGCATTGAATTCTTCTTGGTTTCCTTCATCTAAGGCAATTCTTGCAAGCATCGTAGCGACAATACGCTTATACATCGCAATCAAGTGCTTGGAATAGAAATACTGCCCATAGTCGCCAATTAAGACCTTGGTATAGAATTCTTTTCCAAGATCCCCTATATGGTTATAGTACTTGCGATTTTCTTCGCTGATCTTACGGACTAATAAAGACGCTGTTTTTTCATCAATCTCTTTTAGTTTGTCATCTAGTGGTTCTAATAAGTCCATTCGTTTGCGGTAGTACAACCGATTCGGAATTGCTAAGAACATATAGAATAAGGAATCTTCATTGAGCTGAATGGTTTTCTCATTCACAATTGGTGTTAAGTCTAACGCTTCTAAATCCTTAAAGAATTCTTCATCGTGTTCATAGCGAATATCTGCCCATAGGCGTAAGATTCTTGTTTTACTACTATATTCGTTGTCTTTTTCACTGTTTAAAAATGCATCGGCTGCTTGGTAGAATGCTTGTTCGTCATGGAATTTGTCTAAGACAGCGAGCATTCTTTTGTTTCGAGTGTTTCGTTTTGCCATGTGTACCATCTTTACAATTAAATAAGCGGTAAACACACCAGCAATTAGTTGCATTACATACGTTTCCATCCTGTGACCTCTTTCTACGTATGCCATTATACACGTAAGTAGCAGAGTTTCGATTGTGAATATGTTTTCTCTAAGAATTTCTCTACCTATGCTATAGTATTAAAAGAAAGTGAGGTAGTTCTTTTGAAAGAAATCCGTACAACATCCAATCCATTGCTTGAGCGTCAAAAAAGTATCAAAGAAGTGAACTTGTTTGCCCATTTAAGCGATGAACAATTGTCTATTTTAAGCAATCATTCAACAATTACCCACTATAAGAAAGGGGAACAATTGTTTGTTGAAAACGAACCGATTACAAGTATTTTATTGGTTCATAAAGGTCGTATTAAAACCTGTCATTATGATAATGAAGGGTCCGAATGTATTTTAAACATTTACCATGACCATGAAGTCATTTATGAAAGTTTATACTTCAATCAAACACGCTTTCCTTATTATTCTTTCTGTTTAACCGATGTGACCATCGTGGAAATTGAACGTACCATTTTCTTAGATACGGTAAAAGATAATTTGCAATTCTTACATGACATGATTCATTTACTATCCGAAGCAGTGTATACAGCAAATGAAAAGAATGTCTTACTCACCATCAAAGACCCAATGGCTCGTTTAGCTTCGTTCTTACTCGATAAAGACGAGCATTGTGTTGGTCCTGAGATTAGTTTAAAACTCGATGACATTGCGGCAAGTATTGGTTTACGAAGTGAAACCATTAGTCGCTATTTAAGTAAGTTAGAAAAAGAAGGCTATATCAAACGTGTCGGAAACGGGAAGATCCTTGTGACTGATCGAACAGGCTTAAAAGAGACGATTTCGTTTTAAGTAGAAGACAGATTCTATTGTGAGTCTGTCTTTTTTTGGTTTGTTGATTAGAATCAATGTAATAAAAAACGATATGCTTTAAGGTATAGATACAAGGAGGACAGGGTATGGTATATGGTGCAATTCACTCAACCGAATCATTTGGGTCCGTTGATGGTCCAGGTGTTCGCTTTATTATTTTCTTAAAAGGTTGTGCAATGCGCTGTCGCTATTGTCATAATCCCGATACTTGGGAAATGAAAACCGATTGTATGCAATCCGCGGATGAATTACTGGATAAGGCAATGCGCTATCAGTCCTATTGGGGAAAAGATGGAGGAATTACCGTAAGTGGAGGGGAACCTTTACTACAAATTGATTTCTTAATCGAACTCTTCAAAAAGGCCAAACAACGTGGTGTTCATACGACAATCGATACTTCTGGTCAGCCTTTTACAAGAAAAGAACCATTCTTTTCAAAATTCCAAGAGTTAATGCAATACACGGATTTATTACTTGTGGATATTAAACACATTGATCCTGTAGAACATCAAAAACTCACGGCGCAACCAAATGAGAATATCTTAGATATGTTGCAATATTTAAATGACATTCAAAAACCAATTTGGATTCGTCATGTCTTAGTTCCAGGTATTACCGATAACGATACGTACTTACATCAAACAAGGGCTTTCTTAGAAACACTTTCAAACATTGAAAAGATTGATGTCTTACCGTATCACGCTCTTGGAACCTACAAATGGGAGCAATTGGGAATTCCTTATACATTAACGGAAACCCCATCACCAAGCAAAGAACGCGTACAAAACGCAATGGATATATTGAATGGAATTTGCAAATCTTGATTTAAATCAATGTTTTCACAAGTAAATTCCATTAAAGTAATGAAAAAGGAGAAATTAGTTATGACAAACAACGCATGGAGAAGTTTTAAAGGCGTTAGTTGGACAGATGAAGTAAACGTTCGTGACTTCATTCAAGCCAACTACACAATGTTCGACGGAGACGAAAGTTTCTTAGAAGGCTCAACAGAAGCTACAGATAAGCTATGGGCAAGAGTTCAAGAACTACAAAAGAAAGAACGCGAAAACGGTGGTGTTCTAGATATGGAAACAGAAGTTGTGGCTGGTGTTACAGCTTACGGCGCTGCTTATATCGATGAAACATTAAAAGACCTAGAACAAATCGTAGGTCTACAAACAGATAAGCCACTTAAGCGTGCATTTATGCCTTATGGTGGTATCAAGATGGCTGAACAAGCATGTTCAACATATGGTTTCGAACCAAATCCTGAACTACATAAGATTTTCACAGAATATCACAAGACACACAACCAGGGTGTATTCGATGCTTATACTCCAGAAATGAAGAAGGCTCGTCACTCTCACATTATCACAGGTCTTCCTGATACTTACGGTCGTGGACGTATCGTTGGTGACTACCGTCGTGTAGCTCTTTACGGTATTGATTTCTTAATCGAAGAAAAGAAGAAAGACTTCGCAAACTGCGGTTGCGGAATCATGACTGATGATGTTATCCGTACACGTGAAGAATTATCCGATCAAATTCGTGCTCTAGGACAAATCAAGCAAATGGCTGCGTCTTATGGTTACGACATTTCTAAGCCAGCTACAAATGCGAAGGAAGCTACACAATGGCTATACTTCGGTTACCTAGCTGCAATCAAGAGCCAAAATGGTGCTGCTATGTCCGTAGGACGTATCTCAACATTCCTTGATATTTATATTAACCGTGACCTTGAAGAAGGAACACTAACAGAAAAAGAAGCACAAGAACTAATCGACCACTTAGTACTAAAGCTACGTATGGTTAAGTTCGCACGTATTCCATCTTACAATGCACTATTCTCTGGTGACCCAGTATGGGCAACTCTAGAAGTAGCTGGTATTGGTCTTGATGGACGTCACATGGTTACAAAGTCTGACTTCCGTTTCCTACATACACTAGAAAACATGGGACCAGCTCCAGAACCAAACCTAACAGTTCTTTACTCTTCAAGACTTCCTGAAACATTCAAGAAGTACTCATCTGCAATTTCAATCAAGACATCTTCTGTACAATACGAAAACGATGACGTTATGCGTGTTGAATGGGGCGATGACTACTCCATCTGCTGCTGTGTATCTGCTACACAAACAGGTAAGGAAATGCAATTCTTCGGAGCTCGTGCAAACCTTGCTAAGTGCTTGCTATACGCAATCAATGGTGGTGTAGACGAAAAGTCTGGTGAACAAGTAGGTCCTAAGTACCGTCCAGTTGAAGGTGATGTATTAGACTTCGACGACGTTATGGAAAAATACGATGTTATGTTAGATTGGTTAGCAGGACTATATGTAAACATCCTAAACCTAATCCAATACATGCATGACAAGTACTACTATGAAGCAGCTGAAATGGCATTAATCGATACAGATGTACGTCGTACATTCGCTACAGGTATTGCTGGATTCTCTCACGTAGTAGACTCACTATCCGCTATTAAGTATGCAAAGGTTAAGCCAATTCGTAACGAAAATGGCCTAGTTGTTGAATACCAAATCGAAGGAGACTTCCCTCGCTATGGTAACGACGATGACCGTGCTGATGATATCGCAGTTTGGTTACTAAAGGACTTCATGACAAAGATCAAGAAGTACCACACATACCGTAACTCTGAACCAACAACATCCATCCTTACAATTACATCAAACGTTGTATACGGTAAGGCAACAGGTATGTTACCAGATGGTAGACCTGCAGGTGCTCCATTGTCTCCAGGTGCTAACCCAGCTTACGGTGCAGAACAAAATGGTCTATTAGCTTCCTTGAACTCAGTAGCAAAGCTTCCATATTCTTACGCACTTGACGGTATTTCAAATACTCAAACAATTAACCCAGGTGCTCTAGGACATGATGAAGAAGAACAAAAGGGCAACCTAGTACGTGTACTAGATGGTTACTTCGATCGTGGAGCTCACCACCTAAACGTAAACGTATTCGGTGTTGAAAAGCTAAAGGATGCTATGGAACATCCAGAAAAAGAAGAATACGCAAACTTCACAATCCGCGTATCTGGTTACGCTGTTAAGTTCATCGACCTAACTCGTGAACAACAATTAGACGTAATTGCAAGAACTTGCCACGCTTCCATGTAAGGCAATTGACTAGGTAGAAATACCTAGTCTTTCTTTTTACATAAACCTTAAGAAACCTTTGGAATAAAGCGGTTTATTTCAGTTGGTTTTCTTTGTGAAATTGTTATAATTACTACTGTATAGATAGGATTCCTATCTAAAGGAGGAAATTATGAAAAAGTTTATTTGTTTAGCACTTGCTGGTGTACTATCTTTAGCAGGTTGTAACTCCGCTTCAAATGAAGCAGCTACACCTACAGAAGAAAGCAAAGAACCAACAATGGAAGTTGCAGAAGACGCAGCTAGCTACATGGTCGGAGTAGGGGCTTCCGAACACAACAAGGTGGAAGACTTCAAAGATGCAGACCATCCAGGAAAGCTATCTTTAAGCACAACTGTTGCGACTGTCGCAGTCGACAGCAACGACATCATCCAATTCGTTCAACTTGATACATTCAAGGCTGACAAAAAATTTGATGACAAGGGTATGCTTGATGAAGACGTTGCAGAAACAAACGACCTAAAGTCTAAGAAAGAACTAGGCGATAACTACGGTATGCGTGCTGCTTCAGAAATCGGAAAAGAATGGTATGAACAAGCTGAAGCATTCGAACAATTTGCTGTAGGTAAAAACATCAACGACCTACTTGAAGGCAAATTAAGTGAAGATGAAGACCTTAAGGCTTCTTGCACAATGAATGTCGATGGCTTCGTATATGCATTAATGGCTGCTTACCACACTGCACAACCATTTGATGGTTCATTAGACAGTCTAAAACTAGTTGTAGAACCTACATTCTCTGCAAAGAGTGCGGATGGGGATACAAATGGTACAATGTCTCTTTATGTTTCTTACAAGGTAGAAGCAAATGGGGAAGACGTTGCGGCTGGATCACACGATGGATTCGCTGAATTCACAAGCAAAGGCACTGTTCTAGAACTTGCTGAATAAGCTCTTGGATAGAGAGAAAATCTCTATCCTTTTTTTCTTGTTTGCATTGTGAAATATTGCTCATCGTACCTTATAAATGCGCATAAAAAGTCGTTATTTACGTGTATTCATCGCCTTTCAAAGACAATTTATCATTGACAACAGACGTCATGGACAGTAGAATATAAAGGCAATTGTTCTAACAATTAGAAAAAGATGGAGGTGGCATGATGAAAAGAACATACCAGCCAAGCAAGAGAAAACAAAAAACGACCCACGGATTTAGAGCCCGCATGAGCACGGTCGGCGGTCGTAAAGTCTTAGCTAGACGCAGACGTAAAGGTAGAAAAGTACTTTCTGCTTAAGGTAAAAGCCACCGTTTGGTGGTTTTTTTTCAATACATTTGATTATGAAAGTTAGAAACAGAGTTAAAAAAGCACAAGATTTTCAGAAATTAATTCGTACTGGTAAGAAGTTCGCAAATCCTTCTTTTGTCTTTTATTATAAGGAAAAAGAAAACGAACAAGCGCGTGTAGGAATTTCAATTTCCAAAAAAATCGGTCATGCCGTAGAACGAAACCTCTACAAACGCCAAGTTCGCATGATGTGTCAAGAAGTGATTGATTTCGATGCCTTTCCATATGACATCATCTTAATCATTCGTTTCGGTTATAAAGGGCTCAATTATGCCGAAAATAAAAAGAACTTGGAAAAACTAGTTCAAAAGTCTAAAATAAAATAGACTAGAACACGATAGGAGAAACTATGAAAAAGTTATCAACGAAAAAGATCCTACTTCTAACCGCAATTCTATTTATTGCCGTTAACACAGCAGGATGTAAAGTTCCTACAAATCCAGATGGTTCCATCAAGGTCATCACAATGGCAACCGGATTTAAAGAACTCATGGCAGATGAAAGCTGGTTCTCAGCGATCTTCGTTTGGCCAATGGCACAATTCTTAAATAAATTTGGCCCACAAATCGGTGTCGTATGGGCAATTGCCATTCTTACTTTATTAGTAAATGCGATTCTATTATCCTTTACACTTAAGTCCACAATGGCAACACAACAAATGCAACTACTACAACCAGAAATGGAAAAGATTCAACGCAAATACGAAGGTCGCGATGATCAAGCTTCTAAGATGAAGCAAGCACAAGAAATGCAAGCTTTGTATAAGAAGTATGATGTCAATCCATTCTCTATGATGGCTGTTCAATTCGTACAATTCCCAGTCATTATCGCTATGTACCAAGCAGTTCAAAGATCCATTGAAGTAAAGCAAGGTTCTGTGATGGGATTATCTCTAGAAATGAGTCCATTACACGGAATTCAAGCAGGACTATTTGGTTACTTAGTTCTATTTGCAATCATGGCAGCGACACAATATATCTCGATGAACCTTCCAATGCACTTTGCAAAGAAACGTGCTGAAAAAGAAGCAGCGAAACATCATAAGAAGGTTGAATCTTCCAACAATAAGCAACAAAAGATCATGCAATACTACATGTTAGCGATGATTATGGTCTTTGGGGCAATCATGCCAGCTGCGATGACTATCTACTGGATCTTCTTCAGCTTAGTAAACATCGCAAAGACATTCATTACCCAATCTATGATTGATAAAAAAGCAAACGAAAGGATGTAATTTCTATGAAAAACTATTCCGGTAAAACTCTTGAAGAACTTCTTAAAACAGCAGCCGAAGAAAAAGGTTGTGAAGTTGAAGATCTCACTTACTTCCTAACCGAAGAAAAGAGTGGCTTCTTAGGTATTGGCGCATGCGTAAAGGCAGACGTTTACTGCAAAGAAGACATTAAAGAATTCATCTTTGATTACCTTGGAAATTACTTCATGGGAATTGATTTAGACATTGAAGTAGCTCTAGAAGACAATGAAGATGGCTTCATTGTGAATCTAAACGCTGAAAACAATGCCGTTCTAATTGGTAAACAAGGTAGAACTCTAAACGCCTTCAATACTGTAGTTCGTTCCGCTTTAAGCAACGAATTCAGAAAACGCATCGATATCCTAATCGATGTAAACAACTACAAACAAGATCGTTACCGTCACACCGAAGCCTTCGGTAAGCGCATTGCAAAACAAGTTCTTAAGTCTCACGTAGACGTTGAACTAGATCCAATGCCAAGTGATGAACGTAAAGCAATTCACCGTGTACTAAACACATGGGATCACATTCGTACCGTTTCCAAGGGTGAAGGTGCCGCAAGACACTTATGCATCCAATACGTGGAAGACAAAAACGAAGAAGAAGTAAGCGAATAAGAAAAGAAATGCAGACGAACAATCTGCATTTTTCTTTTACCTATTTGGATTTAATTCACTATTCACTCCAAGTGATGCCATCTTCATAATACCTTCGTCTTTCATTAAGGTAAGCTGATACCCACCTGACCACATCCGACTCACTTCATCACTTCCGGTATAGTAACCAAACGTCGTATTCGCAATTGCTGTATTCGGACTTTGACTTATAATCGTACCAACTTCCAACGAGTCATAATACGATTCATCATAGTCTGTAAACCAATCTGTCTGTACCGTCTTTAAACGATCCTGTAACTCACTTCCCGCAACAATATACTCAATCACATCTACCTTACTCACTTCACGACTTGGCATACCAGATAATCGCTTTGTATACATCTCAAACATCTTTGTATAGGCTTCATCGTTCACAATCTCACCAACATAATAGGTATTAGACGTAACCGACTTAATTGACCCATACGCATGCATCAAATCACCAACAACACCAATTCGTGGTTCTTCGAAAGCATTCTCAATGACATATTGGTTCACAATCGGAGCTTCTTCATCTTTATTTACGCCAACAAAGTTACTCGCAATCACTTCTTTCTCTTTGATGAAACGTTCATCCACTACCATTCCATTCACTGTAGGGTTCACACCAATTGGTGATTCAATGACATAATCCGTACCATCATTAAATACGGTAGCACAGACCCATTTTCCATGATCTACTTCCTGAATGGATAGCGAACAAATCTTTTCATCTTCATAAATCAAATCATACCGCAATGTACCATAATACATCTTTTCAATATAGCAAAGCTTACTAAGATCTACATCCTCAAAGATTTCTTTTAATTTCAAACAATACGCTTCTTTCTCATTGTAGTTACTTTGAATCAATAACGAATCTTCATATAAGCTTGTATAGTCTTTCTTAGTAAGACATTCAATATAGCGTTGAACAGCTAAATCACTGGTGCGACAATCTTTTAATTCTAAGTTACTTACAGGCTTTTGAAGTCCGTACAAACAAATTCCACAACACACAAGTACAATACTACCAACAAGCAAACATGCTTGTTTCATTGTCATTTGTTTATTCATCATAGCTTCCCTCCTTGACTAAGAAGACTGTAGGTAAGTTACGAGACCCTCTCATCGACACCGTTTGATTCACATACTCTCCCTTATAAATCATTGCCGTAGAATTTCCACCATCTAGGTTTCCAGCATACTTACATCCTTGCTTGTTAAACTCTTCAATCATATCTTCATACAAAGCTCCAAAGGAAGTCGGAACTCTTCCATCAATGGTCATAAGAATAATACTTCCATCTTCTCTTTGCCCAATCGCAGATCTTGGATTCAGATACTTTAGTGTACTTGTATCTTCAATTGGTTGAACTTCATAGTTTTGAATGAGAGTAGGTCCAAAGGTAATCGCATCTTTGACATTCCACTCTAACAATTCATTCCCCGTAGCACTTCCACAAAGAAGTTGTTGGTTTTCATCAAAGGCAATGTATGGCATATACTTATTTAAATCTCCATACACGTATTCCCCATCCTTGATAACAATTCCCCAAGGCTTACTTCCATCACCATTCATATCTTCATCGACAAATCCACCCGCATTGATTGCCCCAACCGCATGGTACAGGTCTACATACTCCATAATCGATGGTGCAGTTTTTCCTTCCAATAACCCTGGATTTATTCCAATAGAAATGTCAGATGGATTTTTAATAATCATTAATTTTCCTTCATAGGTAGATCCATGAAAGGGAATCAATTCAATATCCTCTTGATGTTCTAAAACACCTTTGCCTTGATATTGGTTTAAAACAATGGTTGGTTTTCGGTGCGTCATTATATACTTATACCCTATACTAAAAATACAAATGACTACTACACACGCAAGTATCACTTTTTTGAATCCAATCATCTCTTTTTTCGATGTCATATGATATTTACTCCTCCTTTACAATAAGACTTCCTATTTTAAATAACCATACAATCATTCACAGTAGTTATGGGTATTTAACTTAACTTTTTTCATCTTAAATTATACAAATAAATCGCCAGTACTGTTTTTTTTTTTTGAACATTTAGTACTATATATGTGGTTAGAGCTAGTT
>JAHHRC010000044.1 GCA_020026035.1 Erysipelotrichaceae bacterium
ACCACTTCTTCTTTTTCAAGCGGACTCATAATTGGATCAAAGGCCTCATTACGATCCACTTTAATGCCAAAGCTAGGTTGTTCCACCTTTGGAACAACAACCTCTTCTTGTACGGGAATATTCTGTGTTTGCATAATGGTTGGTTGACTTTCCACCACTTCTACAACTTCTTCCTTCTTTGGCGATAGATCAATGCGTTGTAACTTCGACTTCACCGCTTTTACAACCGGCTCTTCAACATACGATTCCACATAGTCTTCGTCTTCTTCGTATTCCCCTTCCAAAGAGAAATAATCGGCAATCATTTCCATCGCATGGCGATACACATCCAACTTGCGAATCAACATGATGGCAATCACCAACATGACAATCATCACCAAAATCGATCCTGCAAAGTCGACTAACATCGTACTTAACGATAAAACCAAGGCACCAATAATACCCCCACCGACATTGAATTCCGGATCACTTAGAAAGATATCCCCAATATGACTTATAAACTCGGATAAAATCGTAAAGCCTTTGACATCATGACTCACTGTTTTATAGGTACTAAACATACAGCCAACCACAACCAACAGAATCAATACCGTTGGATTATGCGACTTCGTTAAGCCATTCTTGTTGTTAATGAGGTAGAAGATTACCTGAATCACAAACAGCATCAGCATTAAGCCATACAAATTCCCAAAGAAGAAACGACACACATTGTTTAAGAATTGACCTAAGCTACCAAACTTAAAGTACGCCACAATCGTAATCGCTAAAAGAATCAACCCACTAATCCAAAGCTTCGTCTCCTCCTCTTTTTGTTCTAAGAGGATTTGTTGTTTTGTCTTTGTATTCTTTTTTGTTTTACTTGTTTTCTTTGCCACAATATACCATCCTATTAATTTTCCGGTGTATTGATTTCAACAATAACCGGTAGAATCATAGGGCGTTTGCCGGTTTCCTTTAAGATATAACGACTAATCTTGTCTTTCGCATCATTACGGCAGCCCATATTTTCATATTCTTTATTCTTAACCGCTTCAACAATTACACGTTCCAAAATGTTTGCACATTCCTTAATAATGTAATCCGCTTCCTTTAAATAAATGACACCACGGCTTTGCACATCCGGCCCACCAATGATTTCCTTTGTCTTATGATTTACAACAACACCACAGATAATCACTCCATCTGTTGACAATTGTTCACGATCCTTAAGAACCATACCACTTGCATCTAAGCTTTCTTTTCCATCGACCATCACATCACCTGTATGGATTGTCTTAAAGCGCTTTTCAATCTGCCCATCTTTAATGGTCGCAACTTGCCCAGTATCCATAACGATAATGTTGTTTGCAGGATAACCCATATTCAAGGCAATACTTGCATTGGAAATAAGCTTCCGATACTCACCCTTCACTGGGATGTAGTATTGTGGATTCAATAAGTAAATCATCATCTTCAAGTCTTCAATGCTTGCATGCATCGAGAATGCACGCTTTGAATCAACCGCAAACACACTTGAAGTTTCCTTGTATAAATCATCTTCCATGGAAAACATTGCCTTCTCTGTACCAGGTACAGCAGGAGATGCCACAATAACTGTATCAGTTTGACGAAGTTGTAACTTCTCATCTTCACGAGATGTAATCTTACGCATCTTCTTAAAGATGTTTTGACCCGTACCACCAACAATCACAACACATGGATCATATTCATTGTCAAACTTCGACATTGGAATCTCTAAGCCTGCTGGAATCATATAGTATTCAAGCTCTGCCATATCACTCATCAAGGAACGCAATTCCTCATCGTAAATGACAACCTTACGATTGAAACGACATGCCAATTCAATAATCTCAATGACTCTAAACAAGTTCTGGTTGTAACAAGAAACGATAATACGCCCCTTGGCATCTTCGAAGATCGGTTCAATCATCGAAGTAATACGATGCTTTGGAGAAGAATGTCCAGGACGTGTACTTCCAACAGACTCTGTCAATAACGCCAATACACCCTTTTGTCCAATCTCGGTAATATCCATCATGTCAAACTTAAAGGCATCTAAGTTTTGATCATAGTCCACAATAAACTCAGACGCATACACAACATAGCCATCTTCCGTTGCAATCGCTACACCAAATCCATCGGCAATCGACTGTGTTGTACCAAAGGTACGAATCTCCGTCTTACCAATCTTGAACTTACCATTACGACGTACACAATGAACCTTGTACCCCTTCAAGCCTTCTTTCTTGGCAATTCTTTCAAAGATTCTTGCTGTTAGTGGTGCCATGTAAACAGGTGCATTTACAACCTTAAGCAAATTCACCAACGCTCCCATTACATCATCATGCCCATGGGTAATAAAAATACCCTTAATGCGCTTTTTGTTCTCTTCTAGATAACGAAAATCAGGAATCACCTTTTCAATTCCCAAGGACTCACTATCTGGATAGCGTAACCCACATTCGATTACAAATATATCTTCATTATTTTCAACGATATACATGTTCTTGCCGTCTTCATCAAGACCTCCAAGAGCAAAAATTCGTACTTCACTCATATATATACCTCCTTCGTAAATGTACTTTGATTATTTAATTAGAAAGACTCACAAACAATTCTATTCGTGAATAATTATAAAATAACATACTCTCTATACTTACCTATTATAACAGTTTATGCAACCTTATTCGCACGAATTACTTACATCTTAACAAACAAAGTTGAATCAACCGCTTACATAATAAAAAAATCGGCTCTCACCGATTTTTCACTTTATTATTCAGCTTCGATTGCTTCTACTGGGCATGAACCAACACAAGCATGACAGTCGATGCAAAGATCAGCATTGCATTCTGACTTTCCTTCATCATCAAGTGTTAGCGCGTTTACAGGACATACACCTGTACATGCTCCACATCCGATACAAAGATCTTTTTCTACTTTAACAGCCATTGTTTGAATCTCCCTTCTTCAACTACTTGAAGTATAGCAGTTCGACCAACTGTTTACAATACAAAAACGTGATATTTATGCGGTTAGTTGCGTTTAACTGAATACAAAACAAAAGTTGTACCCCACAAATCTAACAAACAAATGCTTAACCATCGCAAACTCAAACTGTTAACTGCAACTAAGTGTAAAATTCAAAAAATTTAAAAGAAATCCTTCACAAAGAAAAAGACCTCACATTTGAGGTCTAATTTGAATCCGTTCAATTGAAATTGCCCGATTTGTCTCTTCGTCAATCTCAATCACAACACCGCAAATCATAGCCGGTGTCTCTGCTGGTGTGTAATGCGTCTTCTCGCCATACACACTTCTAGTAAGTACTTCTTGTACATCACGCCCAAGAATCGAATGGTACGGACCACACATGCCAACATCACTAATGTAAGCACAACCCGCATCCACCTTTTCATCGGCCGTTTGTACATGGGTATGCGTTCCAAGAACCGCCGTTAAACGATCCTTGAACAATTCAAACATAATTTCTTTTTCGCCCGTTGCTTCGGCATGGAAGTCTAAGATATAAATATCGGCTTCTGTCGTATTTAAAATCTTTTCCATTGCTTGATAGGAACTACCATGGGCATTATCAATAAAGATATTCCCAAGCACATTCGCTACCGCAATCTTCTTCCCTTTGCACTCTCTTACAACAACATGTTGTCCAAGTCCTAAAGGATCCATATTCAGCGGACGTACCATATCTTTACAAGCATCCATCTTCTTTAAGATACAGTCTTTGGAAAATGCATGATTTCCAAGGGTCACAACATCCACACCTACCCCTTTCAAGGCATTGTAGATCTTTGGAGTAATCCCTTTTCCATGTGCTGCATTTTCAGCATTTACAATCGTAAAGTCAATGTTGTAGTCCTGAATCAAAGACGGAAGTTTTTCAACCACCGTATTACGACCCACCTTCGCTACTACATCACCCAAAAATAAGACTCTCATTATTGGGCAAGTTCCTGAACACGTACTTCACGAATCAAAGTCACCTTGATTTGACCAGGGTAAGTCAATTCGTTTTCAATACGTTCACGAATGTCATGGGCAACCTTTGTCATTGTGACATCGTCAATCTTGTTCGGTTCAACCATGACACGAATCTCACGACCTGCTTGAATTGCATACGCCTTAGAAACACCTTCATAGCTTGTCGCAATCTTTTCTAGATTCTCCAAACGTTCAATGTAGTTTTCCATCGACTCATAACGAGCTCCTGGACGTGCTGCAGAGAGTGTATCCGCAGCTGCTACTAGGTTTGCAATCAAGGATTGCGGTGGCACATCACCATGGTGTGCTTCAATCGCATTTACAACAATGCCATTTTCCCCATACTTCTTCGCAAACTTCGCACCAAGTTCCACATGGGTTCCATCCATTTCAAAGTCAACGGCTTTTCCAATGTCATGCAATAACCCAGCACGCTTCGCAACTTGTTGGTTTAACCCAAGTTCTGCCGCCATAATACCAGCAAAGTATGCAACTTCCTTAGAATGCTCTAAGACATTTTGACCATAGGAATAACGGAATCTTAAACGTCCTACAAGACGAATCAATTCACGATTAATACGGCCAATACCAAGTTCATACACGGTTTCATTTCCGATTTCATAAATCGTATCTTCTAGTTCATTACGAACCTTGTTTACAACATCTTCAATACGCCCTGGTTGAATACGACCATCCTTCATAAGAATCTCAAGCGATTGTCTTGCGATTTCTCTACGGATTGGATCAAAACAAGACACGGTAATGACATCTGGTGTATCATCGATAATCAAATCAACACCGGTAATTTGTTCAATGGCACGAATATTACGACCTTCACGACCAATAATACGTCCCTTCATGTCTTCATTTGGTAAGGTTACAACCGATACCGTACGATCCAACGTTTCCTCATTGGCATAACGTTGAATTGCGGTTGCTAGAATCTCACGTGCATTTTGAGCTGCCTTTTCACGTGCTTGCTCATCCATTTCGTGTAGGTATTCCGCAACTTCCTTTTCTGTTTTCTTTGCTACAATATCCATCAATTCCGCTTTCGCAGCTTCTTGATCAAGATTTGCAACTCGTTCTAATACTTCGACTTCACTTGCAATCATTGCTTGAAGTTCTTGTTCCATCTTACTGAGATTTAGGATCTTGTCTTCTTGAACCTTCGCTCTTTCATCAAGCTTGCGTTCTTTCGCATTCAAGTTCTCTTCACGGGATCCAAGACTGTCTTCACGTCTAGCAAGACGTGCTTCCGTTTGCTGGAGCACTTTTTTCTGCTCTTTTATTTCTTTTTCAGCCTGCAGTTTTAGTTCATACACGTTCTGCTTTCCATCAAGGTTTGCTTGACGAATGATATTCTCCGCTTTCGAATTTGAGTCCTCAAGAATCGACTTCGCTTCTATTTGAGCTTTGTCTAGACCCATACGACCTAAGACCTTCATAATGACAAGCCCGATCGCTAAACCGATCAATCCAGCAAAAATGGATACTAATACATAATCCATTTCACTTTCCTCCAATTTCAATTAGTTGAGATTTCTCTCTTTGTTATTATAACCTTAATAACATTCTTTTCACAACTGAATAAAAGCGCTATCAAAACGCAAGGAATCTGTAAATTCCCCATAAACAACGAAAGACAGCCACTTTTCATGTGAACTGTCTTTGGTAAAATTCTTTTCAAGTTTTATCGACCATCACGAATCTTCTCTATTTCAAGCAATACGTTCTGCATCCAAACAGGCAATTTCCGTGTATCTTTTTTCAAATCTTCTTGAACTACTCTTGCATAAACTGCAAGTTTTCTCATATCTACTTCACGAATCTGATCTTTTCCAAGTGCCTTTATCGCCTGTATTAATATTGATAATTCTTTCGAATACGAAGTAATGTATCGATTTGTCGTATGCTTAAAGATAATTGTTTTCCCTCGATACACGTATTCTCTATAAGGACCATCGGAAATATAAACATAAACGTTAGGAACTTGCGTTGACAAACCTGTGTAGTTTAACGCTGTATCACCTGCAGGTGCAATCGTCCAAGAAAACTTATCCGCAATTTTTTCTGCAACTGCACTTGCATCCGGATATGAATATTCGTTTAAGATTTTACTGAACTTTGGCTTGGTGTATAGCCCATCAAGAAGCCGAACAATTTCTTTTTCCTCACTCAGCCTATACAGAATAGATTTCACTGTATTCTTCGTACCTAAGTCATAGAAGTCATTAATTGAATAAATCTTACCTTGATTCTCATCCATAATACATCTAATTTGTTTTGCAATCGAATTCATACACTACACCTCATGCACCTAAAGTTATAGTCTTTTAGGTGCAATAAATCAATTAATTACATGACCAAACTACATCATGAAAATTCTTAATTCAAAACACAACCATCGAATCTAGATCTCTGAAACAAAATCACGTCTAATTCGTTTTAATTTGCAATTTTGGATTCCTTTATCATGAAGCTAACAGACAAAGGCATCTACTTCACAAATACCATACAAAACCCACGAGGAAACATCGGTTCCTTCGTCTTAGATTCATTAACCGGTGATACAACCACACAAGCTGTACCACGTCCAGAATCTATTACAAACGTTACCATATCTTAGAATCCTTCCCTTATGCAGAAGCAGTTCCTGGAATGGATGAAAGCTTAATTACAACAAAAGAAATCAAAAAAGAGTCCACCAAACTTGTACAAGCAGACTTAGTTGCAGTAGATAAACTTGCCTCCTTCGATGCGTCTATCGATAGTGACAAGAAACGAAAACTCAACTGGAATCAAGATCCAGAATAACTAACCGTAGCTCCAAATACCATAGCGATACAAAGGTGATGGAATACTACGGAAACCGCATGTTTGATTACACATAGATTTTAAGCCCAATGCGATTCAAAACCAAAGTCATTCAAAACGGAGAAGTAAAAGCCAAAATCGTTACTGAAAACAATGACCACGAACAGCTGATTGACGTAACATTAGGTACGCCAATCCAAGTCTTTGGGTACTACAGCTTTGTATCAGGCATGACCAATCCAATGAAATCCCACTCAACTTAACCATACTAGAAGACACCGTTGTGACAGTAGAATAAAAAACCAAACGCCCATCTAGAAACATTCTAAAATACATAAAACGGCATAGAATCGCTTCTATACCGTTTCAATATCTATTTCACTAATAACCGTTTCACACTTACTGCAACACCCATCAAACCACTCATCACAAGCATTACATACATCATTATATGACTTTCATCACTTGTACGAGGGATTGGCTTCACAACTGGTTGTGCAACTGTTTGACTACTAGAAACTTCCACTTTCGCAGTAGAAGTTACCTTCGTAGGCTTAACAGGATTTGTAGGTTCTTTTGGATCACCCGGTTCTATAGTTTCTGGTTTAGGTTTCGTTTCAGGAGATTTTTCATCAGCAACATATTCCCATATTGCCGTTAGAGTTTTCGGTTCGCCTTCTTCTACCTTTGTCGTCTTCTGCTTCCATCCAGTAAATTTCCATGTACCACCCAATACTTTTATTTGTATGTCTGTCAAATCAGTCGCATTTACAGGCGTACCAACTGGGAAGCCAGTAATATCGGTTGGTAGTAGGTCCATAACTTCTTTTGGAAGCTTTTGACCATCTACTTTACTAACAAAACTGAATTTTACTGTACCAGTTTTAAGTACTTCAAGAGGCATTTCAGTAAATGTCCATGTACCACTAAATGTCACATCTTCATCACCGATCACAGCAACATTCTTATCCCAACCATCGAATGTCCATTTTCCAGTAGCTGTTAGTAATTCTTCTACAGTCGGCTTCTTTGGTTTCACAGTCTCATTCTTATTCACTGTTTCTTCCTTAGGTAGAGCCTTGTTTAGAATTTCAGGAAGAGTTTGTCCTGTTTTGTTTACAAACTGATATTTCACTTTTTGTTCTTTAACAGGTATTTCAGGTTCTGGTTTCGGCTCTGGTGTCACTTCTTTAGGAGTAAATGTCCAGCTCCCTCTTACTGTTACATCATAATCTTCAACTGTTATTGGACCTGATTTATCCCATGACTTGAATGTCCATGTTCCATCATTAGTCTCTACTGTTTGATTAGAGAAATCTTTTAATTCAACAGTCTTTCCTTTTTCTTTTGTAACTGCTGCAGGTGTTTTGTCTTTTACTTCTTGCGGCAATTCAACACCTTTTGTTCCACTTACAAATTCAAAGTTAACTGTATGTTTTTCTACAAGTACTTCTGGAGTTACTTCTTTAGGAGTGAATTTCCACACGCCCTCATAGTTAGCATCTTCAGTTCCTATAGTTACTTCAGTTAATTCTTTATTTGCTTCTTCTTGGCTGTCTTTTAACTTCCAGCCTAAGAATTCCCAAGTTCCATCTTCATTTTTGATTTCAGAAGTATTTTTAGGTGTTGTAACCTTTGCGTCCTTGAAACCTTCTTCAGATTCTTTATCAGCTTTCAAATCATCTGGTAAAGGTGTCTTATCCGCAGATACGAACTTGAAGTTCACTTGGTGTGTATTTGGTGTAAAGTCCCAAACACCTACTAAATCAACATCTTCTCCACCTACTGTAATTTCCATATTTGGATTTGGATCTTCATCGCTATTCTTTTTCTTCCATCCTTTGAATGACCAACTACCATCATTTTCTGTATCTGGTACTGTAGAATCTGTTCCCTTAAGAGTTGGATTTGGAACTTTAACTTTTTCTCCCGGAGTCTTTCCATCGGTTGGAATTGGTTTTGGATTTTCAACAAATTTATTAATCAAATCTGTTGGAACTGGTCTATCAGGGTCATTCCCTTCCCAATCACCAAAATCAATATTTTTATTTAGTTCTAATTCCCATACACCAACAAATTCTTTATTCGTTTTCCCTAAATTGAATGTCTTTTCAAGCAATATTGGATCATTATCAATTGTCGGATCATGCCAACCCTTAAATACTAACTTTCCACCTACAACATTTACAGATTGATTAGTAGGTTTTGGATAAGTCTCAGTAGCATCCTTAGTTAGAACTTTATTAAACGTGTTAAGTTCCTTCATGAGATTTTCAGGTAGTGTTGCTGTTGCTTGTACATCATAAGTATATGTTAGCTTATATGTATTTGGTTCGAATTCATATGTTCCTACTAATGCAACATTGGCTGTGTCAACTTCAACAACGTTGATTTTATTACCTTCAACCACTTTTTCAGTCACCGTGTTTTCTGGTGTTAAGCCTTTAAATACCCAATTACCATCATTTTCAGGATCCGGGATTTCTTGCTTAATTTCAGGTACTTCCACATCCTTACCTTTCTCAACTTCTCCGATTTTAGTCTCACGAGCCGGATCAAGTAGGTCTGTTAATTCTTGTGGTTTATTCTCTTTATCTTCACCAGTGACCTTATAAGTAAGAGTTACTTTATAAGTATTCGGAGTGAAGTTCCATGTTCCTACAATGTTAATATCTGCCTTATCGACTGTACCTGGATTTGTTGCATCAAAGTTTTGATCACCTGTTTTGAAGCTTTCAAATATCCACTTACCATCATTTTTTGTATCTGGGATTTCTTGGTTGATAGTTGGCAAGCTTTCAGGTAATACAACTGCATCACCCTTTGCTTTATCCTTACTAGCATTACTATTATTGAATTCAGTTGCTTTTGTAATGAATTCCTCTAATTGAGCAGGTTTTTCTTTATCTTTACCTTCATCGTTGAATGCGTACTCTACAGTAATTGAATACTTCGTCGCAGAAGCATCATCATCCTTTGACCAAACACCTTCTACTTTAATCTTTGTTTTATCTTCTTCGTCGTCAACATAACTTGGAAATTCATTTGTGTTAAAGGTCATGGTTTTCTCTACATTTGCGTCCAAATCTTTAAATGTTACCCAATCCTTACCATCCCATTTTTTAACTCTCCAACCTTGAAACTTATAGCCTTCTGGCCCGTTTACAGGATTATTGAGAGTTTCAGGATTATGGAGTGTATAGTTCAAATGGAACTTTGATTTTTCACCTTCATTATTCCCAGCGTTATAATCCCAAATGACATCATTATCAGCAGGAACCGTTAAAGTAACAATCGGATTTAATGGTGTTATACTATTTTTGACAATAAAATCATCTTTATCCAATTCTGCCATCACAATTTGAGGCTTACCATCACCCTTTGGATATCCAATTGCCGCTAGATCATTAGCTTCATCATCCTTAGAAATATAATACACATCACCAAATTTTTTATGATACATTTCCTTTAAATAAATATTAGTTGGTTTAGAATCTCCGCTTGCTTTTTTGATCAATTGTTCATATTCGTATTCGATACCATCTTCATCTACATCTGGAAATTTTTTATATTCCAATTCACCATAAGGTAACAAGGGTTTTGCTTCGGCCCATGAAAGACTACTTTCCGATATATGTGCTTTCTTTTCATTACTTTCAAGTTTAAGAGCATAATTATCACGAAAAACCTGGTCAAACGAAACATCGTACCAAACTTCATCTCCTACTATATGCATATGGTCGCGATCTTCGTTGATCCCATAAAAAGAGTAAAATTTAGTATCATCAATCTGTTTCCCATCATCATCTACATATGAGTACTCAATCTCTAACCGTGGTTGAAGCTTCGCGAGCGGGTCTGCGGCTGCAAATACCGTCATATCAACAAAAGGCATTAATAACGCTAAGGTTGCAGCTAAATATTTCTTCATACTTTTATATTTCATTTCAATCCTTCTTTCTTCTAAAATAGACAATTATTTATCTTAATAGTCGATACACACAAGCTTACTACCCCCCCCGAAATTGTCAACAAATACCCATCATAAAGCCAAAATAAAGAAAATACCTCCTACCATAATAGAAGATATTGACTTGTTCTTAACACCTTCCTTGTGCAACAAGAAAGATTGGCTATATTAACATGTGTTGATGACAGAACCGTTTTATGGAAGGTACACTAGTTGAAACCATTTCTAATTTTCTGTAATTTTTAGAGTATTTTACGATATTCAATACCAGCGTGAATTTATCACATTGGTACTTGAGTAATTTAAGATTTTCGCTTAACAATCGAATAATTTAAATTCTTATAGGATACAATAATGCGGTTGACAAAACGCTTAATCATAGCGTTTTTGCTTAAGTTGTGTCTCAGCTAGAACCAAATGTCTTAAAATCCGCTGCATTTTCGGCCATCTTTCGATGCTTTTATTCACTTGGAACATGTAAACAAACCAATTGAGGTAATTTTGTAAATTCTCAATGTCCATTCCAACAAAACGGAATATGTATCGCTTAACCCAAGAGCACATATTATTCACTAATGACATGTTCTTTAGGTACAGGTTATCCTTGGGATTAGCTTTGTAACATTCATCGATGCAGCTGAGCTCTTTTATCAGCTTGTAATGAGCGTGTTCTCCGTCATGCACAATGGTTGATCCAGGCTTAATATGATCCTTAAGCGCTTCGTAGACCCTGTTAGAACTAGGTTTTCCGTGTCCGCATATCTTTGCATAGACATTCTTGTATTGATCAATAGCGACGATAATAC
>JAHHRC010000045.1 GCA_020026035.1 Erysipelotrichaceae bacterium
GTTTACAACTCTTACATCTACCAAAACCCTTCATCATCGCATTAACGATTGCCTTCCGCTACATTCCAACCTTCCAACAAGAAAGTAAAACATTAAAAGAAAACATGACCTTAAGAGGTCTTGACTATAGCTACAAGCAACCCTTAAAACGCTTTGAATACTTCGTAGTACCAAGCTTATTTCGATCCATGCTTGTGGCAGAAGAACTAACCGCAGCCGGTCTTATTAAAGGAATCGACTCCCCACAAAAACGAACCACCTACATTGATACTTCCTTCCATGCCATCGATATTCTTTTATCGATTGTGATTACAGCCGGCATTCTAATTGGATTCTTTCTTTGAAAGGAGTTACTTATGAAACCTCTCTTACAAGCAAAAAACTATTCCTTTCAGTACAAGGAATGTGACCAATACGCACTACAAAACATCAACTTTGAAATCTATGCAAAAGAAGTGATTCTTCTAACCGGAAACTCCGGTTGTGGAAAGTCGACATTACTCAAAGCCATCAATGGACTCATCCCACACCTAGTAGAAGGCACCATTACAGGAAGTCTAACGATCGACAATAAAGAAATCAAAGACAGCACAATGTTTGAGCTATCCAAACACATTGGCTCGGTATTTCAAAATCCAAGATCACAATTCTTTACCACCAACACAACAAGTGAACTTGTCTTTCCCTTAGAAAACTTTGGCTATTCAAAACAAGCCATGCAAGCTTCACTCGACAATGTCTGTAAAGAATTTAACATCGATTCTTACTTAAATCGAAACATCTACACATTATCCAGTGGTGAACGCCAACAACTCGCCCTAGCTTCCGCAAGTGTAACAAATCCAAAGATCTACCTCTTTGATGAACCAAGTGCGAACTTGGATGTAAGTTATGCAATGAAACTAAACCAAGTGATTAAACACCTAAAAGACAAAGGTCATACCATTATGATCGCTGACCATCGTTTCTATTACTTACATGACATCGTAGATCGTATCTTTCTATTAGATCAAGGTCGTATCGCCACCTATGAGGGTGTCACCACCTTCCAACAAAGCCCATATCCAACTCGTAGCTTTGACTTTCTCAATATTCCCTTGCAAAGTGAACCCACAAAGCGAACAAACAAAATCGCAACCATCTCTCACCTTACCTATCAACCAATCTTAGAAGATCTATCGTTTGATTTGTACGAAAACGAAATCACCGTCCTTGTCGGAAAGAATGGTGCAGGCAAAAGTACCTTAGCACGCTTACTATGTCACACGATCAAACCAACAAGTGGCACAATCCAAATCAAGGATCGACCCTTCTACATTGCACAAGATGCCGATTATCAACTCTTTGGTAGTAGTGTCCTTGATGAACTTGCCTTAACAAACAATGACGTAAGTGAAGAAACACTCTGTAAAACACTTGATGCCTTCTCTTTACTCCCTTTGAAAAACCGTCACCCCTTTGATTGTTCCGGTGGAGAAAAACAACGATTACAAATCGCTCTAGCCACCCTTTCAAAGGCACCGTTATTGATCTTTGATGAACCAACTAGTGGACTTGATTATGATCGAATGCAGCTCGTTTGTACACAAATCAAAAAGCTCAAACAACACGCATCGATCCTCATCATTACCCACGACTATGAATTCATGATGGAAGTCGCGCAACGCGTACTCTATTTAGAAAACCATCGCATCAAACAAGACTTCCTATTAGATCAATCAAGCTTACAAACATGCAAGACCATCTTTGAAAAGATGGCATTTGAAACAATTGAAATGGAGGAAAAAATATGAAATTAAACACAAAAGACATTGTTTCTATCGCATTATTCACCGCGCTTTACACCCTTATCAGCATGATTGCAATGGGCGTATGTTCCATGTTTGGAATCATCGGACATGCCGTATCCCCTGGCTTTATGCACCTGTTTGGCGGACCAGTCATCTACTTTATGGCCCATAAGATTGGTAAGATGTTCCAATTCACATTCATGACTCTTCTTATGTGTGGCATCTTCTCCCTAATGGGAGCTGCGTACTTACCATGGTTTATCTCACTTCTAGTCACTGCCTTAATCGCGGATTTCATGTGTTCGAAAACAAATAAACCAAACACCCTATCACTCGCCATCGCAAATGGTCTTATGGGTGTAGGTAGTGCCCTTGGTAGTATTATTCCATCGGTATTCTTTGCCGAAAAATTCAAAGCCGACTGGGTGGCTCGCGGCCAAACGGCAGACTACATGGACGCAACCATCAAAGCCGCATCTGGTACATCCGGACTTATTGTGATTGTTGTTGTCTTTGTCTTAAGCTTCTTAGGAATTTACCTCGGACAAATCTTACTCAAGAAACATTTCAAACAAAACTAACAAAAACGCCTCCTATAAAAGGGGGCGCTTTTCATATATACTAGAATTCAATTTCAGCTGTATTTTTCTTAAGCACTTCAGCAGAGCGAACAAGTTCTTGCCGTTCTTCTTCACTTAAGGCAACCGGAACTAAACGTTCAACACCATTTCGACCAACAATTGCTGGAACCGATAAGGCAATCGAATCAATGCCATATTCACCATGTAAAGCAGTTGATACTGGAAGAATTGACTTTTCATCCTTCATAATCGCTGTACAAATACGAACCACTGACATCGCAATTCCATAGTACGTCGCATGTTTCTTTTGGATAATTTCATATGCCGAATTCTTCACATCTTCCGCTACTAACTTCTTAATCGTATCCAAATCTTCCATTTCTTGACCACGTAGTGCCATAAAGTCTTCAAGTGGAACCGATGAAATATTCGCATTTGACCACGTCACAAATTCGGAATCTCCATGTTCACCAATGACATTGGCATGCACAGATCTTGAATCCACACACAACTTCGATCCTAACAAATGACGTAAACGCGCTGTATCTAATACTGTACCAGAGCCAAATACTCGATTCTCACTCATACCACTCTTCTTAATTGCATAATAGGTCAAAATATCCACCGGATTACTTACCACCAACAAGATTCCCTTACAATCCCGCTTCTTAATCTCAGGCAAGATATGATCAAAGATACCAATGTTCTTTTTAATCAAATCCAAACGCGTTTCTCCTGGTTTCTGTGCGGCACCAGCTGTTAATACAATAATGGCCGCATCCTTAATGTCATCATAGGTCCCAGCATAAATCTTCATAGGTGAAGAAAGTGCTGTCCCATGGGCAATATCCATCGCCTCGCCTTCTGCTTTATCATGATTGACATCGATTAATACCATTTCCGAAAACATACCACTTTGCATTAAGGCAAAGGCACTGGATGATCCAACAAAGCCACAGCCAATCACTGCAACTTTACGAAAATTCACTTCACAACTCATAATTAATCCTCCTAATCTCTAATCAAAGTATAGCACCACTTAAAGTTAGTTGTAACTAATATACTCTAAAAGAAAAACACATAGAAATGCTATGTGCTTCTTCTTTATAGTTCTTCAATCGTAACTGCACCAAGTTGTTTTACGTTAAACGTATTGGCCGTTTGTGACATGGAAATCAAATCTTTAAACTTCGTTTCATTGCATACTACTAGATACAAAACAGTTCTAGCATCCACAAATGCCTCATATGCCTTTACATCCAATACAGGATTTCCACTAACAACTGATACACCCTTTGCCTTCATTGCCTTTTCAAAGTCCGCAAGAACATTCTTACTCTGTTCTGTTTCATTTGTACATGCCACAAAGATTTCCTTTGTTTGTTCAAGTTCTAATACCTTGGCAAGCTTTGCGACTAACATTTCCATTTTGCTTGCATTGTCTAAGTCTTCTTGTACAACAAGCTTCTTACCAAGCTTTGTAAATAGCGTCTTCTTTGATTTGTCAAAGTAGAACGTTGTTAACCATTGGGCAGCTTGTCCACGATTCATACCCGCACAACGAACCACCCCATGCATTGCATAGGCAAGTAAGGAATACACAACCGCTAGAACGCCACCAACAATACCACCTTTGATTGCGCCCTTCACATGACGGAAACGACTTACCCGTTTAATTTCAGTACCATCCTTCACTAACAACTCATAGTAATACTTTTGATCACCCGAATATGTAGATGGTGCTTCTTGCATGTGCATCATCGAAGAATAGGCATTTTCTACTTGTTCCTTGTAGGAATCTTGCATACTTAATACATCACTTGATTCTTCTACCACAAACACTTCTTCCAATTGTTTTAGTGTAATTTGTAATTCACTATCAAACACCTTGAAGTGTTCTAATTGACGATTCACACTTGCAAGCATGACATCACGAACCTTTGTACTTGTTTCTTGATCAAAGCCTTCCACATCAATCACAAGGATTTCTTTAAAGCTCGCATCCGCAGATACACGAATACCATTATTATTATTATTATTATTTAGGCCATATAAGAACATATCAAACAACAAATCAAATTCATTGCGATCTACTTTAAAGCCAACTGCTTCATCAATCAATTCGCGATCTTGATCACTCAAACGCAATTGAGACAAGAACGCTAAGGCATCCGCATTAGGAACATCTAGTGCATACCGAGTCACAAAGGATGGAACTTGTTTGTCATCCAATGTCATTACATAACTATCTTGTGCTTCTTTGCTTGTACGTTCAAACGCATCAACCTTCGCTAAATATTGCTCGTAGTACGTATCAACTGTTTGAATTTCAACGTCCTTTAAATCTTTCGTTGCTTTCTTAAGATTGCCTTCATGTGTTGGAAGCTTCTTAAAGCTAGATCCAAGCCCTAACAACAACCCACACAATACAACCAATAGAACTTTCTTAAAATGTAGGAATACTGTACCAATCCAATGTTTCAGATTCAATTCCACTTCATTGTTATAATCCATTTTTTTCTCCTTTTTAACGCCGTTCTATTATACAAAAGAATCCATCATTCATCCATACTTTACCAAAAGAAAAAAGCCATACTCCATTAAGAATATGGCTTTATAAACTTACTTCACATCAAATTTAGGCTTTGGTCTAAACAAGAAGTATCCAATCACAACGACATTTACAATTGCAGGTACTGTAAACACATTGAAGGATCCACCTTGCATTAACATTCCTAATTGATATACCGATAGCGCTACAACATACGCAAAGATACATTGGTAAAGAACTGCAAACCAAGTCCACTTCGCATTGCCCATTTCACGCTTAATTGCACCAATTGCCGCAAAACATGGAGCACATAGTAAGTTAAACACTAAGAAGCTATATCCAGCAAGAGGGTTGTTTCCAAAGGCATTGAACATCGATCCAAAGATCTGCCAACCATTTTCCGCAACTTCTTCCATACCACCGTATAGAACACCTAATGTACTTACAACGTTTTCTTTCGCAATCAATCCCGTAATTGCCGCAACCGCGGCTTGCCAATGACCCCATCCAAGAGGTACAAACAACCAAGCAATCGCATTACCAATACCAGCAAGCAAGGACTCTTCTTGACTCACTGCTCCAAATCCATCAGCACCAAATCCATAGCTAGATGTAAACCAGATAAAGATTGTCGCAAGAAGGATGACAGATCCAGCCTTCTTCACAAAGCTTGAACCACGTTCCCACATCGAACGGAAGATATTACCAGCAGTTGGCCAGTGGTAAGCTGGAAGTTCCATCACAAATGGTGTTGGATCTCCGGCAAACATCTTCGTCTTTTTAAGCATAATACCAGTCACGATAACAGACGCAATACCAATAAAGTATGCCGAAGTCGCAACTGTACCAGAGTTATCAAAGAAGGCACCCGCAATCAATGCAATCACAGGTAACTTCGCCGAACATGGAATGAATGACGTTGTAATAACTGTCATACGACGATCATGTTCATTTTCAATGGTACGTGAAGCCATGATTCCAGGAACACTACATCCAGTACCAACAAGCATAGGAATAAAGCTCTTACCAGATAGACCAAACTTACGGAAGATACGGTCCATCACAAAGGCAATACGAGCCATGTATCCACAACCTTCTAAGATCGCTAAGAAGAAGAACAATACAAGCATCTGTGGCAAGAATCCAAGCACTGCACCAATACCAGCCACAATACCATTTAGTAGTAAATCACTTAACCAAGGAGCCGCATCCACAGCTTCTAAGCCAGCTTCAAGACTTACCGGTAAACCATTTACCCAATGACCAAAGTCACTAGGATCTGGTTCTTCCACAAGGCTTGCCTCTTCATATGTTGCATAGTCAACGGTAACGATTTCTTCTACGTTACCTTCTTCATCACGCACTTCAAATGGAATTTCTAACGCTTCAAATCCTTCCATATCAAGAACTTCTACTGCATCTTCATCAAGCATCACAAAGCCCTGTTCTTGAGCTGCTTCTAAGAATGCAGAAGCTTCTTCATCAGCTAATGCAAACTCTTCACTTGCTTCATCAAAGGCTTCTCTACCTTGACCAAACAAGAAGTATCCATCACCGAATAAACCATCGTTTACCCAGTCTGTAGCCATTGTACCAACCGTTGCGATTGACACAAAGTACACACACCACATCACAAGCGCAAAGATTGGAAGAGCTAAGAAGCGGTTTGTCACAATCTTATCAATCTTGTCTGATGTTGTTTCCTTGATGGAGGAATTCTTTACATAGATGCCCTTCAACAAGTTTGCAATATAAATATAACGTTCATTTGTAATGATACTTTCTGCATCATCGTCTAATTCTTGTTCTGCTTTGACAATCAATGTTTCACAAGAATCCAATACACTCTTTTCAAGCTTTAAGGCTTCAAGCACTTTGCTATCACGTTCGAAGACCTTAATCGCATACCATCTCTTCTCATTTTGTGCCTTATCACTTAGACAGCAATCTTCAATGTGGGCAATGGCATGTTCTACCGCCCCAGAGAATGTATGCTTTGGTTCCTTATGAGCACCACGAGCAGCTTCAATCGCCATTTCCGCAGCCTTCATAACACCATCATTCTTAAGTGCTGAAATTTCAACAACTGGGCAATTCAATTCCTTGCTAAGTTGTTCCATGTTGATCTTATCGCCATTCTTGCGAACAAGATCCATCATATTCACGGCAACCACAACTGGAATACCAATTTCCAACAATTGGGTTGTCAAATACAAGTTACGTTCTAGGTTTGTACCATCCACGATATTCAAAATCGCATCTGGCTTTTCATTCACCAAGAAATTTCTTGAAACCACTTCCTCTAATGTATATGGAGAAAGTGAGTAAATACCAGGCAAGTCTTCAATCATGACATTGTCATGTTTCTTTAGCTTACCTTCTTTCTTCTCAACCGTTACACCAGGCCAGTTACCAACGTACTGTGTGGAACCCGTTAACGCGTTGAAAAGAGTTGTCTTACCACTATTCGGATTACCGGCTAGGGCAATTACTAATTTCTTTTCTTCCATGATTTCTCCTTCATTCCTTCTTTTAAAAACAACTCAACTAATAAAACTATTCAACTTCGATTACTTGAGCATCGAACTTACGAATGGACAATTCATATCCACGCAACGTAATTTCAATTGGATCTCCTAAAGGAGCTACTTTACGAACATATAGCTCTGTTCCTTTTGTGATCCCCATGTCCATAATGCGACGCTTCACAGCACCTTCACCATGAAGCTTCTTCACTTTGACAGTTTCGCCAATTTGAACATCTTTTAATGTTTTCATGATTTCCCCCCTATTAAACATCAATTTTCATAGCCAACTCACGATCCAACGCAAGTCTTGACTCTTTGACGCGAACAATGAGATTGCCACCGTTTTTTGACACGACAGTGACTGTACCACCAGGTGTAAAACCAAGATCCTCCAGATGTTTCTTCATCTCCGGTTTCCCTTTCACCTTGCGGATTACGTACTCTTCATCCACATTTGCAAATAATAATGGCATCATTTCTTCCACATCCTTTTTGAAATACAGTTAAACCGTACTAACGTTTGTTAGTATAATCTAACAATGCACAAGAGTCAACCACCGCTAACCCCTTCCAATTGAAATTTATACAAATAAAAAGACTTGTCTATTTAACAAGCCTTGTTCTTCGCATGCTCTAAACGCATATTGTGTTCATAACGAGTACCACCTTGTACATATACCCGTGTTACACGAGGTGTAATCAAACACATAATCTCATAAGGAATCGTATCCAACTCTTTCGCCATTTCATTGATCGAAATATGCTTCCCAAAGATTTCCACCTTCGTACCAACTTCCACATACTTTGGTAACTTCACCATACATTGATCCATACATACATTTCCAACAATTGGACATAACAAGCCATCAATGTATACAAACCGTCCCTGGTTCTTTCGATTCAATCCATCCGCATAGCCAATCGGTAACGTCGCAATCCATTCTTCATCCATCGCTGTATACGTTGCCCCATAGCCAATGACATCGCCCTTCTTTACTTTCTTTACCATCGTAATCCTTGTATACAAGGAAAGAGGTTCTAATAAGTCATCTTTGTAATTACTGATGCCATACAAAGAAATCCCCGTACGACATGCATTACTAATTGGGTCTTTAAAGAAAATCGTCGCATCACTATTGTCACAATGAATCCAATCAAATGGATAATCCAAATACTTCACAGCCTCTTCAAACCGTTCATACTGTTTCTTTGTCATTTCCATACTATTGCTTGCACAACAAAAATGCGTAAAGATTCCTTCTACCAAACATCCAGCATCCACTAACCGACTTAGTGCAAGTTTCATTTCTTCTAAGTCATGAAAGCCAATCCGATTCATTCCCGTATCAACCTTCAAATGCACCTTTAAACCAGCACACCCCTTCTTACAAACCGCATCAACCCATTCCATCGAGTATCCAGCTGTCGCAACCTTATACGCAATCAAAGCATCCACATCCTCAACACAAGTTGCCCCTAAGACAAACAACTCGCCTTGATAGCCTTTTTCACGCAAACAAATTGCCTCATCCAAAGAAGATACCGCAAGCATACTTGCCCCAGCTCTTACACAAGCATTTCCCACTTCAAGATCACCAGCCCCATAGGCATCGGCCTTTACAACGGCAATAAAACGCTTCTTACAAATCTTATGAATCGTCCGCACATTTTCCTCAATGGCGTCTAAATCAATTTCCATCCATGTTTTCCTGTACATACATTCACCTTCGATTACATTTTCTTTCAATTCTTTCTTAATCATAAACTTGTTTACAATTTTTGCAACAGAAAGCATATTGCAAAATCTTTGTAAATCCATTATTATGCTTGCATACATGCATTGATAGAAACAAGTAGCTTACAAACCCTATGTATAGAGAATGGTTGGCTGGTGAAAAACCAAGATAGATTGTAAGTGAATACCTTCTTGAGCAGCTTCTTGAAAAGCGTATGCTTAGTAGAGATAGACGGTCTCGCCCGATATCGCGATACGTGCTTGATAGAGCACTAGAGGAATCAATCGTGAGGTTGGTTTAAACAAAGGTGGTACCACGTTTCTAACGTCCTTTGTCTAGCATTGCTAGATAGAGGACTTTTTGTTTGAAAGGAAAAGACTATGAAAGACAAAAAACACTTTAGATCCAAATGGGGATTCATCCTCGCATCCGTTGGTTCAGCCGTCGGAATGGCCAATGTTTGGGGCTTTCCAAACAAACTAGGCTCCCTTGGCGGCGGATCCTTCCTACTGATTTACCTCTTCTTTATCTGGCTATTTTCCTATGTAGGTTTACCAACCGAATTCGCACTCGGAAGATTTGCCAAAACAGGCCCACTTGGAACCTACCAAAAAGCCTTTGAAACACGCAAGAAAGACCTTGGAACACTCGGTCGCATCCTTGCCTACCTACCACTTGCAGGCTCAATGTGCATCGCCATTGGCTATGCCATCATCGTTGCCTATGTTGGAAAAGCACTCTTTGACTCCATCACCGGAACTTTAATGCATGTAAATGCCGGTAGCTGGTTTGAAAGCTTCGCTCTACAACCATCGGCCGTTATTGTATACCATATCGCCATTGTGTCGATTACCTTACTAACCATCGCCTTTGGCGCAAACAGCATAGAAAAAACAAACAAAGTCATTATGCCACTGTTCTTCTTAATCTTCTTGATCCTAGCCATCCGCGTCTTCTTCCTAGATGGCGCAAAAGCGGGATACAAGTTCCTATTCATTCCAAACCTTGCGGCCTTTACAGACGTTAAGACTTGGATCTTCGCCATGGGACAAGCCCTCTTCTCTTTATCCATCACCGGAAGTGGCATGATCGTATACGGTGCATACTTAAGTGATGATGAAGACATCATCTCCTCAAGCCGCCTCACCGCCATCTTCGATACCATTGCAGCACTTATTGCAAGCTTAGTCATCATCCCAGCCTGCTTCGCCTACAACCTAGACGTAAACGCTGGACCAAGCTTACTCTTTGTGACTCTACCAACAATCCTACAAGACATTCCGTTTGGACAAGTCTTTGCGATCATTCTTTATACCGCAATGATCTTTGCCGGTATTTCAAGCTTACAAAACATGTTTGAAGCCGTAGGAGAATCCCTAATGCACCGCTTCAAGAAACTAAACCGCTTCACAACCATCCTAATCCTAGCAAGCATTTGTCTTGTCTTTGGATTACGCATGGAACAAATCAGCCAATGGGGCCCATGGATGGACTTCGTAAGTATTTACATCATCCCAATCGGCGCAACCATTGGAGCCATCACTTGGTTCTTTGTCATGGACCAAAACGCCTTACTACAAGCCATTAACCTAGGTGCTACAAACAAACAAGGAAAGACCTTCCTAAACCTCGGAAAATTCGTCTATGTCCCTCTTGTATTAGCTCTAAGTCTTATTGCTTTAATCTTTAAAATCTCGTTCTAAACAAAAAGTTGGCCTAATCGGTCAACTTTTTAACATGCGGATGGCTCGCCACCAAAACGAGGGTCAAAACAAACGTAATTCCTTCCGCAAGTGGCATGATCCAAAAAATAGACGCCACACCAAATCGTTTTGGGAATACAACCAACATAATCGCCACTAACAATAACTCCCTCAACATCGAAATCAACAACGACTTCTTTGATTGAAGTTGTGCATCTAAGTAATACGAACTAACAATGTTAATCCCCATTACAACAAAGCCAATCGCATACAACCGCATCGCTTTCACACCACTTACTTCTATATAGGAATTCATCGACATGTACATTCCTAAAACATACTTTGCAAAGAAAAAGG
>JAHHRC010000046.1 GCA_020026035.1 Erysipelotrichaceae bacterium
TGAAGAAGAGTTTATCGATACTTATGGCAAGTACTATGATGGTACAACCTATAGTGACGATGGCTGAAAATGAACAAAATGGAAATGAAACGGCTGCGGAAACAGTCGTAAATGAAGAAAATGAGGGTGTTGTTACCGAGGGTGGTGATACTGGGAATACAGAAGAGGTTGCTGCTGAGGGAGCAGCGGAATTAGATCAGGAAACAGAATTTGAAAGCATCCTACCTGTCGCAACTCCGGCGACTTCTGCGGTGGCAGAGTCAGGTGTGCATGTTTTTGATGTTATTAGTAAAGATCAAAATAGCATTGGATATGCAACTGTGATAAATACACCAAGTGATGTTGGATATATTGATCATGGGATTGCAAATTATGAGGAAGCAAAAAAAGCGACGAATTTCACTGGAAAGAAGGCTTTTATAAACTTTCCAAATCATGTTAAAAACGTTGAAAATGGCATTAAATTTAGAATTTACGGTAATCAAAGAAATGAATATCGAGAAGGATATCCAGTTGATGAGCAAACAGGTGCACGTGTTGACTATCCGTTAAATACAGATGTAGCAGCAAAAATCATTCAAGAAGCACCTCACTGGAAGGGGAAGTTAAGGGCTACTGGTAAAAAGATTGACGGTCAAGATTTTAGTGCGGGTGGAAGTGAAGAGTTTCTTGCTACAGAAATTTACAAAGAAGTCTTTGAGCAAGGTGAACCTGTTCTAATTAAGGATTATAGTAAACGGTTTGAGCTACTCCCTGAATCGATTGCCGCTGGATGGAAAATTGTTGCAGTTGATCCGTCGAGTAACTTACCTGGAGGTTTAGCTTACAATCCTGAAAAAGATACAATCGAGGGTAAAATTGTAACCAACTTAGAAAATGGAGTTTATGATTTACGTACTTCTGTAGTTGTGTCTAACGGAAAAGAAACATATTGGTATTATCTTGCGGATTTGAGATGTGGATGGATTGGTTGGAAGGACACAAAACCACCAACGATATTGGGAAAAGATTCTTCAGAAACGTTAGACGTTGATGGGGAATTTGATATATCTATACAATATAAAGATGATTCAGGCTCTCATACTTTTAAAAAAGCAGGAAATGATGTAACTTATACTACTGAGGATGGTAAAAAGTTAGCTGTTAGGGAAGAATGGAGAACAGCGCTAACTGGCTTAGCTGGATACAATAGTAAGGATGCCGATCGTGTTAGTATAGATGTATTGCCTGGTGCTGAATATAGTGCAACAGAAGGTGTTGTGAAGGGAACAGCGAAGAAAGCAGGTAATTATAGACTTGCAGTTTTAGCGAAAGACTATGATTTAGCAACCTGTGATGATAAAGTTTGGAACATATCAGGACAAGAAGCGCATTCATACATTACAGTTCATGTTCGTCCAAAAGTAGAAGTTTTAAACATTGACACGTACACAAAGACTTTGAAAGTGAAAGTTTCTGATGGTGCAACGAACTTGAAAATCACAATGCCGGCTTATGATAAAATGCCAGAAGGGGAAAATATAATAAATCTAGAGAATAGACCAACTGATGGTAATAAGTCGTGGTTTATTATGAACGGTCAAACTCCAAAAGTTAAAGTTATAATCGATAACAACGGTTATTTATCAATTCCTATTTCAAGTGATTTATCAAGTAAAGCTGGTGTTGACAATATCAAGGCGGAAGCTTGGTCAAATGACGTTTCGATGGTCCTTTTACGCAAAAAGTTGAAGTTAGTAGGACCTGATGACGCGGAACACATTGCGACGTTTGATGAAACATCTGGACATTGGATGTTACCGACGGAGTATGCGGTGGTAGAAAATGATAATCCGGATGGATCCAAAACAATAACTAAACGCGAAGTTTGGACAAATTTGAAAGCTGTTGATGTAGAAAAAGGCCCAGACGGTAATGTTATCAACCAAGTGCAAAATAACTATGTATTTTCAATCTATGAATACTCCCGAAAGTATAAAGATGGTGAAGTGATTGATGTAGATGCAAAGCTGAAAGAAAACATTATTGATGTTTATAATACCGATGGTAATGAAGGTTTATTTGCAAAGGTTGATTATGATAGTATTAATGACAAGTGGACATCTGAAGATGGCTCGAAAGTTAATTTGATCGATGATCCAACAAAATACATCGTTGAAACAGAAAGTGGATTTAGAGGTGAAATTGAGAAACCTAAGAATCTAATTAATTCAGATGAAGCGTCGATTGCGAATTCTCAACCGAATGTCTCCGCACAAGATATTAATAGACTATTAAACGATTCTGTTAATTTAGTTACGGATGGTAAAGTTACGATTACTGATGTAGAAGATCAAAATGCCGGAAAAACTACAACAATCACTAGTATTGAAGTGCTTAAACCAAAATCAAATAATCCTGAATCAATTGAAGTAAAGAATCCTGTTCTTAAACTAGAAAAACCAGGTGATTACACTGTTACGGTTAATGTAAAAGATAGTAACGGAAATATCGTTAATGCAAAAGTAGATGGAACTAAGCCAGGTGAAGATATGGGTCAGGATACTGCAGTTAATTCGTGTACATATCATATCTATGTGCCATTAGTTAAGGTGGTATATGATACGGATGATAAAACAATTGATTTAGGTTCTAAAGATATAACGGATATTCCTATCGGAGATACATATCATACGAATAACGAAAATAATCGTCCAAATCAAATTTCAATCGGGGAACGCGTATTCGAGTTAGATGAAGACTCATTACCTGATAATAAGAGTGGTGTAGTTACAAGGGATCAAGTGACTGTTACATATAAGTACAACGAAGTTAAGACAGGTCTAACTGTTGAGTTTGTAGATGAAAATGGGAAAAAGTTTGTTGATAAAGATGGGAATATCTTACGCAAAGATGATGAGGTATTGACGAATCAACCTATTGGAACTCCATACGATTTAACAAAACATTCAGAGGATCATAAGAGAATCCCGGTTGGTAACAAGATTTATGAAAGAGTGGCAATTACGCCAGATAAATTGACTGGTACGTTGAGCTTGAATAAAGATAAAAAACCGACTGTAATCCAATATGTGTATAAAGAAGTGACGCCTAGCTTAACAGTCAAATATCGAGACCTAGATGGTAATGAGATAAAACCAGATAAGCTTGTCTTGGATAAGCAACATGCTGGAACGCCGTATGATGTTAGTACAGAAGAGTACAAACCAGTAAAATTCACGGATGGTGCTGGTAAGGTATATGAATTACAAGCGAATGAAACGCTTATTAATGGCAAGAAGTCTGATAAATTATCGGGTAATTTAGGTGGAGATGATATTGTCGTAACTTTCAAGTATAAAGAAGTTAAGACCTCTTTGACTGTGAAATTTGTTGATGAGAAGGGTAAGGAAATTAAGGGTGAAGTTCCGGTTCATAAGGATGTTTCTGTTGGTACTGAATATAACTTAGAAGGAATCGAGAATGAGCCAATTACGACTTCTGATGGTAAGGTATATGTGATTGAATCTGTACCTGATGATATGAAGGGTAAATTGACGGAAGATGCTAAGATTATTACGCTAGTCTATAAAGAAGTGAAGTCTGCAGTTGTTGTAAACTATGAAGACGAAGCTGGTAATAAGCTTGTTGATGCTAAGGTTGTTGTGAAGGATCAATCGGTTGGTACGCCTTATGATGCTAGTACAACGGAATTCAAGCTTCCTAAGATTACTTTAAGCAATGGTAAGGTGTACAAGATCGTTCCGAAAAAGACAAAGGGTTCTTTGACTGGTAAGGTTACGGAAAAGAATATCGATATTACTTTCGTGTATGAGGAAGTGAAGACGGACTTAGTTGTGAAGTATGTCGATGAGTCTGGCAATGAAATCAAGCTTCCGGTTACAGTTCTTAAGGATGTTTCTTGTGGTACTGCATACAATGTGGATACGGCTAGCTTGAAGCCTGTTAAGATTGTAATAGATGGAAAAGAATACGAACTTGTTGTGGAAAAGACAATTGGTAAGATGAGCGGTAAGCTTGTCGATGGTGGTAATGAAGTTCGATTTGTATATCGACTTGTTAAGAAGCTTGGTATTCTACCTGTGATCAAACACGACGAAGTGAAGCCAAATGTTCCTCGTACAGGGGATGCGGTTATGGGTAACGCTGTGATTGCTTGGTTTATGAGTGTTGTGAGTGGTTTGTTTGGCTATAAGAAGCTAAAGGACGATCAAGAATAACGTGAAAACAGAGCACGATGATGTGCTCTGTTTTTGTGTGTCTATTCAAGAATTGAGAATAGTTGTTCCTTCGTGAGGATGGTTGAAGCGATTTCTTCACCGGATAGGATTTCATCGGCGAGTTCTTTCTTCATTTGTTGGAGTTGAAGGATCTTTTCTTCGATTGAGTCTTTCATGATGAGGGAGTAGACGTTTACGATGTTTGTTTGACCGATACGGTGGGCACGGTCGGTGGCTTGGTTTTGTACGGCTGTATTCCACCATGGGTCATAATGAATAACGATGTCTGCAGCGGTTAGGTTAAGACCAGTTCCGCCGGCTTTTAGGGAGATTAGGAAGATTGGTGTATCGTCATTATTGAATTGTTCGACTTGCTTTGCACGGTTTTCTTTGGAGGTTTTACCGGTAATTGTGTAATGCTTAATTTTGCGTTTGTTTAATTCTTTGGAAATGCGATCTAGCATGGATGTGAATTGTGAGAAGAAGAGGATCTTGTGTCCTTCTTCAATCGCGTTTGTAATTAATTCAATAGCGAGATCTTCTTTTGCGGAGTTACCACGGTAATTGCTAAAGACAAGGCTTGGTGAACATAGGATTTGTCTTAGGTGGGTGAGTTCTTTTAAGACATATAGCTTTTGGTTGTTGAAGTCTTCTTCGGATTGGCTTGCAAGGAATTCTTTTAAACGGGCTACAGTGGCGTTGTAGAGGTCTTCTTGCTTGCTTGAAAGTTTTGCGTAGTAGACTTCTTCGATTTTGTCTGGAAGGTCTTTAAGGACGTCTTTTTTAAGTCTTCTTAAAACAAATGGGGCAATCATGTTGTGAAGTTTTGTTTGTGGTTCTTTTTCCTCATGAATCACGATTGGGGTTTCGAAGTCGCGTCTAAATCTTGCTTGGCTGTAGAGGAAGTTTGGCATGAGGTAATCGAAGATGGACCATAGTTCTGAGAGTCTATTTTCAATTGGTGTACCGGTTAGGGCGATTTTGAAGTTTGCTTGAATGTCTTTGACGCATTCACTTGCTTGAGTGGTTGGGTTTTTGATGTATTGAGCTTCGTCAATGACTTGAACATCGAAGCCGATGTAGTCATAGAGTTCGATGTCTCGTTTTAAGGTGTCATAGCTTGTGATAAGAACGCAACCGTTTGCGTTTTCTAAGAGCTGTTGGCGTTCTTTCTTTGTTCCTACAAGCATGACGGCGTTGAGTTGTGGGGCGAAGCGGTCAATTTCGTTTTTCCAGTTATAGACAAGGCTGGCTGGTGTTACGATGAGATGATTGCTTGTTGGATCACATGAGGCGAGTAGGGTTATGACCTGGAGGGTTTTACCTAGACCCATTTCATCTGCTAGAAGGGCGCCGAAGTTTAATTCTTTTAATGTATAGAGCCATTTGAAACCTTCGACTTGGTAGTCTCTTAGTGTTGCGTTGATGGTTGATGGAACTTCAATGGTAGTGGCGTTGAAGTTTTCTAAGGTGTCCATGACTTTTTGGAAGGCTTTGTCTTTGTTAAAGACAAGAGAGTCCGTGGATTCATACTTTGCTAGGTGTAAGGCATTGTATGGGGCAATCTTGATATGCTTACGATTGAAGGTGTAGCCTTTGATATCTAAGTCATTTGTTAGATTATGGAGTGTATCGATTTGTTCGTTTTCAACTTTGACAAAGTCACCATTCTTTAAACGGTAGTAGCGTTTGTTTGGTTGATACGTATCAAGGATTTCGATGAGGTGTTTCTTTTCTGTTTCATCCATGTCTAATGTGATATCTAATAGGCCAGTACGTAAGGAAACGCCGACGTTTACTTTTTTGATGTCATGAATCTTTAGCTTTTTAAGAGCGGAAGTTCCAAAGAGGGTGCCAAGTTCTTCGAGTTGTGGAATGCTGTTGTTGGTGAAGTTGATGATTTCTTCTTCGTCTTGAATGTAGTAGGTGTTTTTATCTTTGTCTAAATGGGCAAAGAGGGAGTTTAGTTTGCCTGTGAGGTATTGTTCGTATTCAAGGTTTCGAGTATCGAGGTCTTTTTTCTCAAAGAGTTTGTATTCTTTACTGTCATAGGTGAGTTTTGGTTTACAGGTTAAGCCTTTTTTCTTTTCAAGGTCTAAATAGAAGTCGACGTGTGGCTTTTGTGGGAGGTAGTCTTCTGGGTTGTAATCTTCGCTATGTAGTTCAGCGAATTCAAAAAGAGACGAGGAGATGTTTTTGGTGAAGGCGTGCATGTCTTCGTTGGTTATGAATTGTTCGGAGTAATTGATTTTTTCAAGATACTCTAGAACTTTCTCGAGGACTGGTGAAGTCTTTTTGATTTTGTTAATAACGGCTACCGTGTCATCAAAAGAGAAGATGTAGGCGTAGTTACTTGTGCAGATATGGTGTGCTTCTGGGAGTGTGAGTTTAAAGCCGTTTTCATATTTTTCGACGAAGAATTTCTTGGTTTTGGCATTTTCTACGATGACTGCTTCTTCATCGCTGCATAAAAATTCAGTCTTTTGAAGGGCTGACATAAAGGCATCGAGGGAATCATCACTGATGTCGATTGTTCGACCGATGCGTGATGTGAATGCATTGTAGTAATAGTCTTTTCTTCGATTGTATTCTTCATGACGTTTGATTAAATATTGGAAAAGGTCGACGGATGCTTCATCAAAGCTATCAAGGCAAGGGACAAATTCTAATTCTTTTCCATAGCGTACGCTGCGGTGGTCGATTGCGGAAGTCACTAACGTAGAGATATCTTTTAATACATAGGTACGCCCATTGGTTCGACCGATTCTGAATTCGGCACGAACGAAGTTATGATCTTCAATCCGGTCACGGTATAAGGAGACATTTGGGTAAAGGTGAACGGAATGCGAACGATCCGATGCGAGTGTTGGTAAGACGTTGTCAACTTCATGTAGTAGGTTGCGTACGCCTTTTGAGGTGAGTAGGGCGCTTGCTTTGTCACTTACGGCTGCGTATTCTTCTTCGGTAATTCCATATTCTTCTTCGAATGTTTTTAAAAGGGTAGCTCCACAATGTTCGCAAAAGCCGGTGTTTCGATAGGTTGCACAATCACAGACATGGTCCAAGACTTCGCGATCTTTGTTTTGTAGGGTAATACCTCCTGAATGGAAGTGGTAATCTTCATCTTGGATGTAAAATTTATGGTAGGTTGAACTGGTTAATTCAATCGGCATAATTTGGAAACTACGGGCTGTTTGTAGTAGGTGTAGACTTTTATAGTAAAGACTTGGGTTATTGAATTCTTCGTATATTTTCTTTGCTGTTAACATGGGTTTTCCTCCATGTGTATAGTATACGGTAGTTTGCTTGTGATTTGTATGTTTCATTTCATTTGAAGAATGGCCATAAATTCCTAACATTTTGCATGTACACGCTTACATTCTTTGTGAAATGATTGGTATAATAAAGAATAGATAAAGGGAGGACTTTCTATGTACGAAGGTTTAAAAGAGGCGTTTACGTCAACGTTTAACAAAGAACCAAAATGGATTTTTTCGGTACCAGGTCGTAGTGAATTAGGTGGTAACCACACTGATCATCAACATGGTCGTGTTCTTGCTTGTGCCATCGATTTAGACTCAAAAGCAGCTGTTGCGTTGAATGATGAAAACATCATTCGTTTGCAATCCAAAGGATTCTCAATGTGTGAAGTGAAACTTCCAATTGAAGATGCGAAGGAAAGTGAATATGGAACGACATTGGCTTTGATTAAGGGTGTTGTTCGTTACTTTGAAGACAAAGGTTGTACGGTAAAGGGCTTTGATGCCTATGTGGAAAGTGATGTCTTAGTAGGCTCAGGTTTATCGAGTAGTGCATCCTTTGAAGTGTTGGTTGGTTTAATTGTGAATGTATTAAACCAATGTGGAATTAGTAATGAAGAAATTGCCATTGCGTCGCAATATGCAGAGAATGTGTACTTTGGGAAGCCTTGTGGGTTGATGGATCAAATGGCATGTTCGGTTGGTAATATCATTACAATTGATTTCAAAGATCCAAAGAATCCAGTGATTGAGGCAATTGATTTTGACTTTAGTACAACCAATCATTGCCTATGTATCATTGATAGTGGAGCATCGCATGCGGATTTAACAGATTGTTATGCAAGTATTCCAAATGAATTGAAGAAGGTTTCGAATTTCTTTGGAAAAGATGTCTTAAGAGATGTATGTGAAGAAGAATTCTATGCACATATTGACGAGGTGCGTAAGGTTGCGCATGATCGAGCAATACTGAGAGCGATGCATGTGTATGAAGATAATAAGCGTGTTGTGAAGATGGTTGAAGCGCTTAAGGCAAATGACTTTGATGGCTATTTGAAGCTTGTAACAGAGTCTGGTAATTCTTCTTGGCTTTACTTACAAAATGTCATTGCCGAAGGAAGAACAGAGGCACAGGAAGTTGCTTTAGCGATTGCTTATGCGAAGAAGTTGTTGAATGGTCGTGGGGCTGTTCGTGTGCATGGTGGTGGCTTCGCGGGCACCATTCAAGCCTATGTTCCACTTGATATGAAAGATGACTTTGTAAAGCATATGGAAACCTTGCTAGGGGAAGGTAGTTGTCATATTCTTTCCATTCGTAAAGATGGTGCAGTGTTGTTGGAGGAACTATGATTGAGTCCTATGTGTTTTCCACATTGAAAGATGGTCGTGATGTGATGGCCTATGCGATTACGAATACGTATGGGGAAAAGGCGACGATTTTGAATTATGGAGCGACGATTGCATCTCTTGAAGTGTTGAATCGCGATGGTATTTTACAGGATGTTGTTTTAGGGGCGGACCGTTATGAATCATTAGAAGACGGTCAATATTTAGGGCAAGTAATGGGTCGTTGTGGAAATCGAATAGCCAATGCGACGTTTACGATTGATGAACATACGTTCCACTTAGATCCGATGGAAGGTGTACACCACCTACACGGGGCAAAGGGAAACTTTGCCAATCAGTTGTTTGAAGTAAGCTGTAGTAAGAATACCGTGAGCTTGCATTATGTCGATGATGGACAAGACGGCTGGGAGAGTCCTTTGGATGTAACGATTCGTTATACCTTTGATGACTCACATGCGTTGCGGATTGAGTATGAGTGCATTGCCTATGGGGATACGCTAATTTCACCGACTAACCATGCCTACTTTAATCTCAATGCACCACACGATGTCTTAGATACCGAATTAATGATTCATGCGAAGTATTATGCGCCAAAGTCGGAATTACATATGCCGGATGGATCGTTAGAACTTGTAAAAAATACGCCTTTAGATTTTACAAGTATGCGTCGCATGGGGCATACTTTAGATAGGGATTTCTTCCCAGACTATCAAGATAGCTATGATGACTTCTTCTTGTTAGATGAGAAGGGATTCAAGGAGGCTGCGGTTGCCTATCATCCAGAAAGTGGGATTGAGATGAAGGTCTTTACCGATGCGCCAACGATTATTCTGTATACACCGGTTGTTGAAGAGGGTGTTACGAATAAGGATCAAATGGAATTTAAGGGTCACATTGCCTTTTGTTTGGAAACACAGTATATGCCAAATGCGATCAACTGTGATACCTATGTGAAGCCTATTTTCCATAAGGGAGAGATGATGACATCGTGTACCGTCTTTGCCTTTTCGTCTAAGTAGTATACAAACAAACTAGAATGGTTACCTGTTCTAGTTTTCTTATTTCAGGAGGGAAAGAAATGAAGCCAATCATTGTATTGCAAAGCGACTTCTCGTTAGCTTGGTCTGCAGTAGCGAGTATGAAGGGTGTGATCAAGTCTGTAGATCGTACCTTAGACATTGAAGATGGAACACATGAAATTGAGCCATATAATATATGGCTAGCAGCCGAAGAGTTGCGTACCGTAGAGTCTTGTTTTCCAAAAGGCACGGTGTTTGTGTCGGTGGTGGATCCTGGTGTTGGTACGAGTCGTAAGGCGAGTGTTGCCCTATTAAAGGATGGATCGTATGTAGTTACACCAGACAATGGAACGTTGTCTTTAGTAAAGGAAACCGTTGGAATTCACGAGATTCGGGAGATTGATGTGCCACGGAATCGTTTAACGACGCATGAAAAGATTAATGTCTTTGAAGGTCGTGATGTGTTTGCTTACGTAGCCGCAAGGCTTGCAAGTGGCTGTATTGCCTTTTCGGAAGTTGGGGAGTTGTATAGTGTCGATGATGTTGTGGAGTGTGAAGAGTTACGGGCGAAACCAATCTTAAAAGAAGGCTATGCCAAGGGGTTTGTGACCTATGGACTTTCGCATTTTGGTGGTATTCGGTTGAGTATTACAAATGTGCAATTTGAAGAAGTGTGTGGCTTTCAATTGAATGATTTGATTCACACGAAGATCACACATGAAGGTAAGGTGTTATTTGAAGACGATGTGAAGTTTGTAAAGAGCTTTGGCTATGTGGAAAAAGGCGAGCCGCTGTTATACTTTGGATCGCAGTTGTATGTGTCACTAGATTTGAATTGTGCAAACTTTATGCAAACCTATGATGTGCATGCAGGGATTGCATATGAGGTAGAGTTTACGAAGGGATAAGAAAAGATGGTATTTCTACCATCTCATCTTAGATTTCAATTGCTTTGTTTAAATAGAAGCTATAGGCATAG
>JAHHRC010000047.1 GCA_020026035.1 Erysipelotrichaceae bacterium
TCCCTCACAGAGCCTAACATATTTTTAATAAAGCGATCATACACCACGAATTCTGGATTCTTATAGACAACTTCATGTTCGATTTCACTCCAGAAACGATGTACTAAGGCTTTGATTTGTAATTCATAATTAATCTTCTTGCCATTTTGGATGTAATAGCCATCAATGCGATAGATGGTAAATCCATTGCGTTGTACTTGTGGCTGTACACTTCGTAAATTCAAAAAGACATTCTCATTCACAATCGACTGTGAATAGGCCGACTGGGTTTGCCGGAAATGATGGAACAAGGAACGATAAATCACTGCTTCATTGCGAATGAAACGACATTCAATCGTAATTCCAATCACATCCGATAAGTGATCCAAGGCATCACTAGCGTCTTTAAAATGCAAATAAAACTTATTGCGTAAAAGCTTTTCTTTCAAACTATCTTTTGATTTCACACGCGAATAAATAGAGACCGTTAACTCTTCATCTTCTTTTGCGACTTCCTCAAAGAAACGCTTTAGTTTGGTTTCGGCATAAGTATACTCTATCACATGCCGTTCATACTCTTTGCCGACTTGTTCGATAAAATCAAATAGTTCTAATTCCATATGCATTCCTTTCTTCTAATTCTTAATTCGATACTCCTTTGGATACTTATTCTTTAAAATACGCCCATCACACTTTCCAAAGCCAATCGGATGGTTCTTATACGTCACTGCATAATAGCCCTTTTCATTGACACATGGTAGTGTTTCCCCTTTTAAGTACCGTATTGCTTGTTCATAACTTACTTCCAATTGTTTCTTGAAGGACACAAAGGAATTAATCGATACATCAAAGGAAGGCTCAAAGCGATTCTTAACAACTTCTCCAAGATACACTTGATGATTTACCACCTTACACTTACCAGGTTTGATAAATGGATGCACACCACCATACACATGCCCTTTATGACAATATAGGTACGGTAGTTCTTTTGTTAGGTTTTCCTTTATAAAGTCATACACAACATCGGGAATCTTATCACTTTTTAAAAGGTCTAATTCATTACTAACAAACTCAACTTCATCTTTTACAAGCTTGCACAAGTAATGCCCTTCGCCACCATCCATTGGAAAGATCCGTCTTGATAAAACGGTATCGTATCCATAATCATAGCCAGCTCTTCCAAAGGCATTGTCAATTTGCACAATATGCATATCACTATGGCTTTGTAAGAAGTCGACCATTTGTAATTCATTTTCTTCTAAGGCAAAGGTACAAGTGGAATACACTAACGTTCCACCTGGCTTTAAACACGTATAGGCATCTTCTAAGATTCCTTTTTGTCTTCTAGCACAGGCTTCGACATTTTCAATCGACCATTCATCCATCGCCTTATCATTCTTTCGAAACATCCCTTCACCACTACAAGGCGCATCAACTAAGACCGCATCAAAGTAGTTTTCAAAGGCTTTCGCAATCGTTGTAGGATCCGAGTTAATGACAAGTGTATTTGCACTTCCCCAACGGATGGTATTCTCTTTTAGAATCTTTGCCCGCTTTGGATGAATTTCATTGGACACCAAAAGCCCTTCATTTTGTAAAAGCGAAGCGATATTCGTACTCTTTGATCCAGGTGCAGCACATAAGTCTAATACCTTCATTCCTGGTTTTACATCTAAAAGTGGAACAACCGAAGAAGCCGATGGCTCTTGAATGTACATTAGACCCGATGTATGAAGTGGTGACTTTCCAACCCCTGCTTCATCAATCAAATAGTACGACTCTTTCGAAAACGGTGTTTGTTCTTTCTGGAAGTTTGAGATTTCAAAAAAGGAATCGACATCAATCTTTAACGTATTAATACGAAACCCACGACGGGCTTCCTTGTTCATTTCTTCTATGTAGGATGGATATTCATCCTGTAACAACGCTTGCATACGTTGCTCAAATTCTTTTGGGATCATAGTTTTAAAAGTCTTTCTACCGTAAAACGATCTTGTTCTAATTGCATAATCAAGTTATCGGTATTTTGGAACTTCTTTTCAGCACGTAAATACTTCATCACTTGAATGGCAATCTTTGTATGGTAAATCATTTCATCAAAGCCAATGATATTGACTTCATAGGACAATTCTTTGCTGTAATTCATCGTTGGATTGTGGCCAATGTTTAACATCGCCTTATACTTCTTCCCCTTTACAATCGCAAATACTGCATACACGCCAGGTTTTAATTGGACATATTCCTTTGGGAATCTTAGATTCGCCGTTGGAAAGCCAAAGTGTCTACCAACACGTTTTCCATGGACGACTTCCCCAACCATTTCAAATGGATGGCCAAGTAAGGCATTCGCTTCTTCGATCTTGCCATTGTTTAACAACAACACAATGCGCGAACTTGAAATCTTGCCTTTTTCATCTTCAATTGGATTTACAACAACGACATCAAAGTTACTTTCTTTAGAAGCTTGTAAGCTTTTTGCATTCCCTTCGCCTTTATAGCCATACTGGAAATCAAAGCCACAGACTAAGGCCTTTAGATTGCAGGCTTTTAACACTCTACGTTCAAATTCAATTGGCGATAACTCACACATTTCTTTGGTAAAGTGCAAGATAATGACATTATCAATGCCATAATCAATCGCAAGTTTTCGCTTTTGAATCAGTGTTGTAATATGCGATAAACGATCATCACTTACCCCTTTAATCGTCACCCAAGGATCTGGATCAAAGGTAATCAACGCTGATTCACAGCCATGGAGTTTTGCTTGTTTCTTGGTTTCTAAAAGAAGTGCTTGATGGCCTTTGTGTAAACCATCAAAATATCCGATACAACCAGCTACCGGAATCTTCATAAAGGATGGATTTTGAAGGTCAATTGTAATAATTCTCATCTAGAATAATCCTCGTAAACAATGGTATACACCATCTTCTTTTAACTCATAGGCCGCTAATACCTTCTTGTCATTTTTGAAAATGACAATCGGTTCGTTGTGGTTGTCTAACTTCATAATCTTGCCATTCAAGATTCGTTGATAGTTATAGATTTCAACTTGCGGATAAATCGGATCTAATACTTTGAGTGGTTCTAAGAAGTTCGCATCTTCTTTCAATTCTTCTAACTCTTCTAATGTTACTGCATCGTCTAATGACAAATGTTCAATGCCAACACGTTCTAATTTACTCATCGTACCAAGTTCCCCTAAGGCATTGCAGTAATCCTTAATCAAGGTTCGAATATATGTTCCACTTGATACCACCGCATCCATGGCATAGCGATTTCCTTCAATGTGTTCAACATGTAAGGAATTGATTGTACAAGGACGTGCTTCACGTTCAATTTCAACACCTTCACGTGCTAATTCATACAACTTCTTGCCATCTTTTTTAATCGCTGAATACATTGGTGGAACTTGCATAATATCTCCAACAAAGGATTTTGAAACCTCATCAAGTTCTTCCTGCGTATGCATCGCATAGGCCTTTTCTTCGATGACTTCACCCCAGATATCTTCGGTTGTCGTCGATGTTCCTAGTACAAACTCTGCTTTATAATGTTTATGATTCTTTAAGCAATAAGGAAGTAACTTTGTACACTTCCCTAACAATATAATCATAAGACCTGTCGCATTTGGATCTAATGTCCCGGTATGTCCGACACGTTTTTCTTTGAATATTCTACGGCATTTAGCAACGGCATCAAACGATGTCATGCCTGCCGGTTTGTTTAATAAAATAACTTTTTCCATATGTATACCACCTATGCAATTATATGCAAGGATTGCCGTATTTGCAATGCACGCGACTTTTCTATGCAACATGCAAAAGAAGTGTCTTACGCTTTTTTTACCAAAAAAGTTTGATATAATCGACATGATAAGGAAGAAAGAGTATGTCGACTAAAAAAGCAATGAAACAAATCATCGGTGCGATTCGCAAAGCCGATTTAGATTATGATTTAATCCAAGACGGAGATCGCATCTGTGTTGGTGTAAGTGGTGGTAAGGATAGTATGGTTCTATTGTTTGCCTTAAAACAATATGAACGCATCGCCAAACGCTATGACAATAAAACCTTTACAACGGTTGGAATCCATTTAGAAATGGGCTTTGGGAATATGGACTTTGAACCAGTTGTAAACTTCTGTAAACAACACGACATTGAGTATTACGATGTTCCAACACGTATTTATGACATTTTAAAACTCCATCCAGATCGCAATGGAAAGATTGAATGTTCCTTGTGTTCGAAACTGAAAAAAGGCGCAATTGTCCAAGAAGCCATTGCCCACAATTGCAACAAGACCGCATTTGCACATCATGCCGATGATGCGATTGAAACGTTATTCTTAAATATGATTTATGGTGCACGCATTAACACCTTTGAACCAGCAATGCACCTAGCAAATAGTGGCATGGACTTCATTCGACCATTTGTCTATGTCTTTGAAGAACAAATCAAACGTGCTGTTCGTAAGGAATTAGACATTCCCGTTGTGACAAGTACTTGTCCAAATGATGGCTTCACCAAACGACAAGATGTCAAAGAAATGCTCTATTCGATCTATCGTACCTACCCACAAGCCAAACAGAACTTCTTAAAGTCATTGTCAAATACCGAAAAGACAAAGCTTTGGGTCAAACACGAAGATTGGAAACATCGCGAATAACATGAGACTTTGTGTAATCCGCAAAGTCTTTTTTGTACATTCTATGACACACAATCAGCACTACATTCCATCATAACCTTATCTTTATTTTCCATTTTCGTCATATGCGTTTATAATAGACCCATGATTAAACGTGCCTATATCGAAATCACGAATACTTGTAATTTAGATTGTAGCTTTTGTGCAAAGAATGCAAGACGTCCAAAAATGTTATCCGTAGATGACTTTCGTCGCATTCTCTTACAAGTAAAACCATACACCGATTTTATTTATTTGCATGTACAAGGCGAACCCTTAACCCACCCACACTTTGAACAAATTCTTTCCATCTGTGATGAACAAAAGGTCTTTGTTCAACTTGTGACCAATGGAACGTATTTAAACCAACACATGGACATGATCAAACACCCTTGTCTTCGTAAGGTATCGATTTCTTTACAATCGGTCGAACATCAAGCAATGGACATCATGGACTATATGGATACTGTTCTTAAGTTTGCTTTAGCGGCTTCAAGTCTTGGACATCCTTTTGTAGAACTTCGTTTCTGGCGACCAAAAGAGGAAGCTGGTTCTAAGACAAGTTACTGTTTAAACTTAATTAAACATCGCTATGAAATGGTCTCTATGAGCAAACAAAACTCCTATCGCATTATGCCAAATGTCTATGTCGACTTTGACAATGCCTTTGATTGGCCAAATAGCAGCGAAACAAACTTTGGCACCTGCGGCTTCTGTCATGGTGCAATTGATCAAATTGCCATTCTTTCCAATGGCTCTGTGGTACCTTGTTGCTTAGATGCAGAGGGTGCAATTAGCTTTGGCAATGTGTTAATGACACCATTAGATGAAATCTTGCAATCTGGACGCTATCTAAAAATGGTCAATGGCTTTAAGAATCACTATGTCCGTGAACCATTCTGTCAAAACTGTAGCTTCCGTTTACGCTTCGATAAATAAAGAAAACGCCTCACTTGGCGTTTTTTGTTTGTATTGGTCCATATACCATTTCTTTGTGGACAAGATCTAGCAAGGAAACAAGCGTTGTAAAACGATCTAACGTTGCTGGATAGTCACTCATAACAACAAGAATATACGGTTCTTCATCATAGACAATTCCCGCATCACAAGTCGACACATAGTCTGGTTGATAATCAATCCAACCTGCTTTACTACGTGTCTTATAGGTATCTTTGAAACTTTCATGCAAGATCGAATAATATGGATCTTCATAGAATTTCGAAACGTCTTTCCCATATGGATCTTGTTTAAAGAACACATCATTGCCTAACCAGCACTTCGCTAAATCAAAACAAGTTAAATCACTATACAAGTTGTTCGCGACGTTTGGATTGACATGCATTTGTTCTAAGTAGGCATCAAAGGGATCCTGCAAATACCGATTTCGTAACATTGCATAGGCTTCATTATCGGAATTTACTAAGATACTTTGTAGGACATAGGATTCTCGTTCAAACACTTCCGGATGGGTTTGCACTAAAAATGGAATGTATACCCCTTTAATCGTACTTGCCCCATAGTAGGATTTATTTCCTTCATAGGCAAATAGCTTTGCTTGGTTTAGATCAAACACAAGAAACGAAACGTTATGCTCTTTCGTTTCTAATTGTTCTAATTCCTCGTTAATCGCATTTCGTACATACTTAGAAAGTATGTAATTGTCGGTTTGTTGGTATATCGAAAGATCATCAAAACTTGATAGAACATTGAGTCGATCTTCATAGGTTAATGGTTGTTCTTGCGGTTGTTCAACTACCATCACTGGTTCTTTTTCTTCTTCGACTTGTTCGACAGGAATCTTTGTCATTCCATACAGTAAGCCTTCGATGATTAGACTCTGGATTAAAAGTTTTTGAATGGTTTTTGTTGGAAGTGTTTTTCTCATGAGGTTAGTATACGGGAAATCGAATCAAACAAAAAGACCTTCCTTTTTTCTTGGAAGATCTTTTCATATGTTTAAAGTGTGGAATCGTCAACGTCATTTAACCAAGCTTCAAGCTCATTTACAACATGTTCCATACAACCATCTTCAAATGGAACCGTTAAGCCAGCTTCTTTTACAAGATTTGTAAAGCTTAATGTACCACCTAACTTACATAGATGCTTGTAATCGTTCCAGTATTCTTCATCCTTGTTGTTCATACGAATGAAGAACTGTTGTGCACATACTTGCGCTAGTGTGTAGTCAATGTAGTAGAACGGCATTTCGAAGATATGTCCTTGTTGGTACCACCAACCACCTTCTTCAAGAATCTTACATCCTTCGTAGTTCTTATAAGGCATGTATTCTTTTTCTAGCTTACGCCAAGCTTCCTTACGCTGTGTTGGTGTCCAATCTGGATTTGCATACACTTCGTGTTGGAAGTGGTCTACAAGTGCTCCATATGGTAGGAACGTTAGTGTTCCACACATATGGGAGAAGCGGTAACGATCTGCTTTGTCCTTGAAGAATAGATCCATCCAAGGATACGCAAAGAATTCCATGGACATTGAATCAATTTCACAAGATTCCATTGTTGGGAACACAACATCTGGTACTTCGATTTCATCGGCCATGTAGTTTTGGAAGGCATGCCCTGCTTCGTGTGTTAATACATCTACGTCTGCACTTGTTCCATTGAAATTAGAGAAGATAAATGGAACTTTGAATTCTCCAAGTTCGGTCATATATCCACCCATTTGTTTATTTGGTCGACTAATTAAATCCCATAGTTCATTTTCGACCATTAGATCAATGAAGTTTCCTGTTTCTTCACTCATTTCATGGTACATCTTCACCGCATAATTTACTAAGTCATCGCTTGTTCCAACAGGCATTGCATTTCCATCTTCAAACTTTAAGGCCATATCGTAATACGCTAAAGAATCAAAGCCTAGACGTTTGCGTTGACGTTCAAAGATACGCGCTGCACATGGTGTTACAAAGTCTTGGATTTGTTTGCGGTAACCAGCAATCATATCGGCATTGTAATCCAAACGATTCATGCGGTAGTAACCAAGTTCAATGTAGTTTTCAAAGCCTAATTGCTTTGCCATCTTGGTACGAACCTTTACCATCTTGTCATAGATTTCATCAAATTGTGCTGCATGTTCTTCAAAGAAAGACATCTTCGCATCATACGCACGTTTACGTGTGTCACGATCCATCGATTCACAAACCGCTGCGATTTGTGCAAGGTTCATTTCTTCACCATCAAAGGTAATCTTACAAGAAGCCTTTAGCTTGCCATATTCACTAGCTAGCTTGTTTTCTTCTTGAAGAAGTGGAACGATGCTTTCATCAAAGGACTTGATGGAACATTCTCCAAGTTGGAAGAATGTTTCTGGAATTTCCTTTAGTAGATCTTCACGGAATGGCTTTTCACAACAGATTTTGATAAATCTAGTATCAATGACTTGATACTCCGGATTTGCATTGTCCCAGTAGTCGTTTTCTTTGTCGTAGAATTCATCGACTGTATTGATCGAATGTCTTACAGATACAAGTGTAGACATTGTTTGAATGTGAAGACGCTTCTTGTTGATTTCTTTAAAAATCGGCATGAATGTTTCACATGACTCACTTTGTTCTAATTGGTTTAGTAATTCGTCCATTTCAGCAAAGTATACTTTTGCGTCTGGACGTTCATATTTCATGTCTTTAAATTTCATGGTTTCCTCCCTTTGTATTAGTAAAAAGTATACCACAGAGAAAACCAGTCGCCACAAAAATCGCTATCGGTCTTGCTTAATAAATCAAAAACGAACAACCATCATACACCCCTAAATTGGTTAACGGAACATGTTTCGAACATGGTTGTTGGAGGAATTCTTCAAGGACAATTGCATTATCATCTAAGGTATATGCCCCATCGATTTCCTTTTGGATTAATTCATTTAATAACTCCAAACACTCTTGTAAAGTTGCTTGCATACTGACATAGCATTCATAGCGTTTGTGAATGACCATGACTTTGAAAAGAAGTCGAATTGTACCATTATTCAACAAGTTGGATCACCTGATTTCTACCTTTGCTAAAGAAGATGGCTTGATTTGCTTTAAGTGGCTTTTTATAGGAACTTACAAACATGTATTGGTCTTTAAAGCCTAGTCCGATGTAAAGTATGTTTTTAAATTGCATCCGAAGTTCATAGGAAGACGTTTTAAATTGATCTATGCTTGCAAAATACCAAACAGCTTGATTTTCAAAGTTTGTATCGGGATACTCTTTGACATTTCGATGCATGTCTTTGGCATGTTGTAAAAAGGCATAACTTTCTTCTTCATAAGTAGAAAGAACTAGTAATGAAACATTAGGATCAATGAGGCACAAGTCGTAGGTTTCAATGTTTTTGCCTAGCAAGTATTTACTTGTTGGATTCATACATTCTTCAATGCGTTTTGGCATCGTTTGTAAGATGTATGGCTTTTTTGTACCTGCTTGTTTTGTAAGGTATGCAACTAAGGTTTCAAAGGCATTTATTGAAACACTTGGATACATAAACTCTAAGACATTTTTACGCTTACATAGACCCGTAAACTTCTTATTTACGACCTTATGCACTGGTTGTTCAAACAAGGTCATAAGCTCTTGCATGTTTTCATTGTGTAGTGCGATTCGATTTGGCAAAAGCGTAAAGGCACGATACGAGATCGCATTGCATAAACTTGCAAAGACGATAAGTTTCACATTGCGTTGTTCAATGTGTTCAAGAAGATCTAAGAAACGATCTTGATTGACTTCGTTTGCATGTTGGAAGCTTGCATAGTCATTGATAATTAAATAACAGGTATTGCTTGTATCGACACTGCGTTTGCGTAAATGGCCAAATAGGTTTCGCATTCGTTCTTCATCACTCGAATCAAAGACGGCAATCATTTGCGCTACATCTTCTAAGTGATGCATTGGCAGTGCTAAATCATCTATCACATAGATTTCATCTTTATTTGTCGTTTGAACAAGCAAGCTATAAAGAAGTGTTTTTAAGAATTCGAGTTTCGCATTTCGATCAATCGATACAACAAACAAACTTTGATCTTGTGGTTCAAAGTACAGCGGCACTTGTTTGTGATGATAAAAATCATCAATGATTCCAAGATACACACCCTTGTGGTACGCCTTCTTACTTGAGGCTTGTTCAATGGTCTCTACCGTTAAAGGATCTAACCACAATTGACTACATGGCTTCTTTTGTTTACTAACACTTAGAATTTCTTGAATAATTAATTCGACTTGCGTTGGATTTTCTTCCATTTCTTTTGTTTTCGTAGTCATTTCTTTTAAACTTGGCGAAAGCAGTGTTACAAAGGACGAAGGTTTGCCACTCATTGCATTGGCATAGCCGGCTTTCCCTTTGCTTAATAAGCCATCACAAAGGAAATAAAACTCCCCTGGTTCTTTGATGAAACTTGCATCACTTGTATGGATCATTTCCTTTGAGTCTTGTGCATCTTGTACCTTTAAGGCAATCTTGAAACGAGAATTCGACCAGATTTGATCATTGACTACTCCGGTTGGTTTTTGTGTTGCAAGTAATAAATGAATGCCAAGGGATCTTCCAATACGTGCTAAGGAAATCAAGTCTTTCATAAACTCGGGTTTCTCTTTTTTTAATTCCGCAAACTCATC
>JAHHRC010000048.1 GCA_020026035.1 Erysipelotrichaceae bacterium
CGTGTGATCAATACAGTAAATGAATACATGTATGGATCTCACCAAGACGAAATCAAATTCTAATTCGATGAAGGACCTTAGAGGTCCTTTTTCTTATGCCTAAGACAGAAAAAAACTACCTAGACGAATCTAGATAGTTTCATTGATTTTAGAAAAATCTTATGCGTGCCATACAACTGGAACAAGTGATGTGTAATCGCCATCCCAGATACCTAGCATACATCCAACAATACCGATTACTAGAAGTAGACCGATACATTTTGTTGGGCTCCATTTTTTCTTCTTAATCAAGTTGTAGCACATCATAGTTAATAGAAGTGGCAACATAGCTGGAAGAACTCCATCTAACAACTTTTGAAGAACGATTGGAGAATCACCGTTAGGGATTTCCATACCTAGTGTTGTTGCACCGTAGTTACATGTTAATGCACCTACAACGAATACACCAAGTAGTGAAGCTGAGTGAGTGAATTCACGAGCATTCTTAGTCATGATTTCAATTGCACCCATACCCATTTCATATGACCAGTTCATGAGCCAGAAGCGAAGAGCCATCTGAACACCGAATGTGATCAAGAAGAATAGGACTGGACCAAAGACGCTTCCGTTAATAGCCATACCTGCTGTAATACCAGCTGTGATAGGAACTAGTGTGAACCAGAATAGCGCGTCACCGATACCACCAAGAGGTCCCATAGCTGCAACACGTACAGCACGGATTGAGTTGATATCAGCCTTGCTTTGTTCCATGGATAATACGATACCCATAACGAATGTTACTAAGAATGGGTGTGTATTAAAGAATTCAAGGTTGTGCTTCATAGAAGCAGATAGGTCATCCTTATTTGTGTGGATCTTTTCAAGACCTGGTAAGATACACCATAGCCAACCTGCAGCCTGCATACGTTCATAGTTGAACGCGGACTGTAGTTGTAGAGAACGCCAAACCATGCGGTTTAGGTCTTTTTTCGTTAGCGGTTGAGCTGGAGTAGTATCTTTATAAACTAGCATTTCATTAGATTCCATCGTCACAACCTCCTCCGTTTCCTGCGTTTTCTTTAATCTTAACTGCCATATTGTAATCGAATAGAGCAATTGCGAATCCTAGGAAGGCAATTAGTACAAGAGTTGCACCAGCTGTTGCTTCTAGGTTTCCAAAGATAGCTGCAAATGCGAATCCTGCGAAGTAGATACCCCACATATCGTCTGCTAACATAATCTTTAGAAGTACTGCGAAACCGACGTAACGCATCATCTTACCAGCTACACCAAGACCAGCCATAGCCCAGCTATAGTTGTCTGAGAATGCTCTTAGAGAGTCTGCAGCTGCTTGTCCACCGAAGTAAGCAATTACCGCAAGAATTGCGAATAATAGACCTAGAATAGACATTGAGATAAGAGTTACATTTGTAATTCCCTTTGGATCTGCTTTTTCTGCTGCTTTATCAGCCTTTGCCATAAGTCCTGACATAACTGTGAATGTTAGAACTACAGCGTATTGACCGAAGACTGCGAAGATAACTGCGATACCTAGCGCTTGGTCAATATCCAATTGTGCCTTCACTGCGAAGATCATTGCTACAATTGAACCCAACACAGCATTTGGTGGCTGTGCCCCACCGACAGGCATGTTACCGATCATCATTAGTTCGTAAGTACCACCTACGACTAGACCAGTTTGTACATCACCAAGGATCGCACCAATAATTGGACAAGCGATGATTGGTCTGTACAAGAGTTCTGTCAGTGAGAATTGGTCAATTGCAAAGATGAATGTAAAGATAGCTAATAATAACACTTGCATTGATTCAATCCTCCTTAATTAAAATGAATCTCTTTACTTGAAAAGCTTGTTTAGGTCTTCAGCATGTTCTTGTGGAACGCGACGGATTTCTAATTCTACACCAAGTTCTTGTAATTTCTTGAATGCAGCTACGTCTGCATCATCGACCGCAACACTTCCTGCAACCTGGCGTTTCCCTTCCGCCATGTGCATGTTACCAATGTTGACTTTCTTGATTGGAACGCCACCTTCAACGAGTTTTAACACGTCCCCAGGTGTTTCACAGATCAAGAAGATGTGCTGTGAAGCTGAAGCCTTATGAATCGTGCTGATCGTCTTTTCAATAGTCCAGTAACGTGTTTGGGCATAGGATGGCGCAGCCATATCCATTAGTCCTTGACGCATGGAGTTCTTAGCAACATCATCGTTTGCAACTAATAGTAAGTTTGCACCGATTGTTCCGCTCCATTGAGTCGCTACTTGACCATGAATCAAACGATTGTCGATTCTACATAATACGATATCAGGCATTTCAACTCTCCTTTCTAACCATATAGGTTTCAAGACTTTCGTCTTACGGTAGCGCTTATCTTGTAAGTACATGGGTAAGCGCTTTCCTCACTTAAAGGATACAACATATAGATAGATTTGCTTTATAATAAACCGTAATTTAGTTGTACTTTTCGGTAAACATTTCTCTCTGTAAATCGATTAGTGTTTATTTTGGGAAGATTATGGTATATTTGACTCAGAAAGGTGTATTTTTCGGTAAGGCTTTATGTTCAAAAAAACAACAAGTGCAAATTACTTTAAATATGGAAAAGTAACAGACGTCCACAAGCAAGGTCTCGAAGACTTTGATGTATACCAAAAAACTATCACAAATAAAGAGGTACGTACACTACAATCTTTCGACCACCCTGTTTACATCGAACCACGTGAAGGAATGGCAATGTTGCGTATTGTTGAAAACCCATCCTTTGACAATATTGAAAGTTTTGCCATTCATAGAGGCATAAAAATCAATGAAAATAACTACTTTGCCATCGTTCCAATGGACGAATCAACAACCTACAACCTCTATGTCAAAAAACACACCAAATCCAAAAGCTACACCCTACCTCAACCATTTGTATACAAGCAAATTAAACCAAGCCTTCACATCCAAGAAATCCTTGCCTACTACTACGTTGTAAAACGTCCAGCCTATTATTTCTATGGAGAAACCCACCCTTATTATGAATTAACGTATGTTGATCAAGGAGAACTACAAACAACCGTAGATGGCAAAACCTTTACCATTCATAAAAACGAATGTTTCTACTATGGTCCACACCAATTCCATGACCAAAAAGTCACCTCGGAAGCTTCTTGTAGTTATCTAACGATTATCTTTAAAGCCGATGGTATCAACGATGCCTTAACGTTAAATAAAGTCTTTAAATGTTCAAGAGGTATGGTACAAGCCATGGAATCCTTTGTAAAAACCAGTGAAACCACCCACCCATATGGCTTTGACGCAATGATTTCCTACTTACAAACCTTCATAGTAGACTGTATGATTTCAACCTCCAAACAATCAAACCCTTCCCCTACTTCCCCAATCAACCAATACTTTGAAAACAAACTGATGGAAGAAATCATTGAATACATCAACCACCACCTCTATGAACCACTTGCCATTGATACGATCTGTGAAAAGTTCTCAATCTCAAGATCCACCCTCCAAAACCTCTTTAAAAATAACCTGCAAACTGCCCCTAAGAAATACATCAATGAGGCAAAACTCAACCATTCCAAGATCTTAATCCGCAAAGGCGATCGAACCATCTCGGAAATTGCGATTATGCTTGGCTTTAACTCCATTCATTACTTCTCACGTAAATTCACCAATCGCTATGGCTTTACCCCAAGTGAGTATTCAAGACGTATTTACGATGAGTCCGATATCAAAATTCAAAACCAAAAACAATAAAGGAAGATCGCTCTTCCTTTTTTCTTTGTCCCTTATTGCTCGTACGAAAAAAACTGGCTGTTTGTACAACCAGTTCTTGTAATTAAATACCGTCTTCGCTTTCTTCTTCAACGCGTTGTGTGAAGACATACTTCATAACTTGATCCTTACCTGTGTTAAGAATCATATCTGCTAGAGAGTTTCCATCTTCAATGAAGGTACGAGCCATGTTTGCTTCAATAAGCATACCTAGGTTTGTACCAGACAATACTGTAATCTTGTCGCCATTTTCAACTTCCATTGTAAGTTCAACGGATGTCTTAAATGGGGAACCACCAACTAAGTCTGTGAACACTAAGATGCTGTCGCATTCTTTTAGTTCATCGAAAGCTGCTGTAAGATTCTTTTTCAAATCATCTGTAGAGTCGTTTTCTTTAAAGTCCACTGCGACATACTTTTCAGGCATACCAGCAATGAGCTTTACAGAACTTGTTAGACCAGTCGCGAAATTTCCGTGACCTGTTACTACCATTCCAATCATAATTTTCACCTTTATTCTTTCTTACTTTGCGTATGGGTAAAGTGTTACACCCTTAACAACACGGTTCACTTCTCCACTTGGACATGGATTATCTGGTGTTACACCCTTTTCAAGTGACTTATTCAAAGCGATTAATTGAGCAACAACGATGAACAATAGTCCTAGATATACGTTGTCTTTTTCGCTTGTGTTGAAGCTGTAGTAGAAGTCTGCTAGGTTCTTAGCTTCTTCACATTCAACGTTGCAAACAACCATGATCTTGTTTGCTTTTCTTTGACCAGCCATTTCCTTCACAAGGTCAAGTTCGTATTGACGTTGGTAAGCCTTGTCACTTAGGTAAACAACTGTTAGTGTTTCATCATTAACGATGGACTTTGGACCATGACGGAATCCCATTGGTGTATCGTACATCGTAACGATTTGTCCAGCATTTAATTCAAGCATCTTTAATGCAGATTCTTGCGCAATACCCTTAAGTGTATTTGTTCCTAGGTAAACAATACGAGAGTAATCGAATTCGTTGCACTTAACAGCATCGTCGAAGCGTTCTTCAACAAGAGTTGTTGCACCCTTGATTACTTCATTTACCTTGCTTACTGTAGCATCAAATTCATCTAGTGAGAAGCATAGTAAGCATGCTAGGTACATGTTTGTGAAACTTGAAGTCATAGCGAATGACTTATCGTGTGTTTCTGGTGTTAGGTTAATTGCATAGCACTTGTCACCTTCGTTGTTTGCGCGCTTGCTTAAAGCACCTTCGTTGTTACAAGTGATGAATAAGTGATGAATGTTGTCACTTACTGCTTCTGCAGAAGCCAATGCACCAATGGATTCTGGAGAGTTACCAGAACGACCAAAGCTAACAATCAATGTTGGCTTTGTAGGAGATACAAAGTTTTCTGGAGTTGGTGTTAGGTCTGTTGTTGCATAAGACTTCACTTTGAAATCATACTTTGTATTTAGGTAAGAATATAAAGCGTTACCTACGAATTCAGATGTACCAGCACCTGTAAGAATGATATCGAAATCATCTTGGTCTACAACCTTGCTGATGAAAGCCTTGATCGCGTCCTTTTCCGAACGGATTTGTTCAATCGTCTTGCTCCAAGTATTTGGTTGTTGATGGATTTCAGTTGCGGTAAAAATTCCCTTTTTTGTTTCCAAGAAATCATTGGAAAGATTAAAAATTGTCATTTTAAAACCCTCTTTCTATACGTTACATGTCTTTACATGTTTCCTAATGATTATAACAACTGCATCGCGTTCTTGAAACAAATTAATAAAAGATATCAAGTGATAACCGAAAAGTACAAAAGAAGACTTTACAATTAAACACTCATAAAAAAAGAATTCTCGAAAAAGACAACGCATAAATCACAAAACATACCTAAATCGTGCTAAATTAATACCATAGAACATTGTTGAAAGGAGATCACATGTTAATACAAAGCAAACGCATTTATGTTGGAGGCGATTTTATCCCTGCCCAAATTGAAATGCACGACAAAAAGATTACAGCGATTTACGCCTATGGAGAAAAAGAAGTAGATCGCGACTACGGAAACAAGCGTATCGTTCCAGGCTTCATTGACATCCATTGCCATGGTGCCTATGGATTTGATACCAACTACGCAGATCCAGAAGGTCTACGTAAATGGAAAGAAAACATCGTTCAAGAAGGTGTGACTGGTTTCTTAGCAACAACCATCACCGAACTCAATCCAGTTCTTACAAAAGCTGTTCAAAACGTAGCGGCTGTAAAAAAAGAAGAAAACCTACCAGGTGCGGAAATCCTTGGAATTCACTTTGAAGGACCATACCTAGATATGAAATTTAAAGGTGCACAACCACCAGAAGCCATCGTGAAAGGAACTGTTGAAGAATTCAAGCAATACCAAAAGGATGCGGAAGGTCTTATTAAGCTTATTACATTAGCTCCAGAACACGACGAAGACTTCGCTCTTACAAAGTACTGTGCAGAAACAGGTGTTGTTGTTTCGATGGGTCATACTGGTGCAACCTTTGAACAAGCTTGCTTAGCAGTTGCTAATGGTGCAAAATCCATTACCCATACATTCAATGGACAATCCCCATTCACCCACCGTGCCAATGGTTTAGTTGGTGCAGCCTTCCGTTTACACGATGTGTATTCTGAAGTGATTTGTGACTGCAACCACTCCACACCAGAAGCGCTCAATATCTTCTTTAAGTTAAAAGGCAAAGACTATGGAATCATGGTATCCGATGGTCTTATGTGCAAAGGCTTCAAAGCCGGAGAACGTTTCATGTTCGGTGGACACGAAATCGAAATCTATCCAGATGGATCTGCTCACCTCATTGAAACAAAGTCACTTGCAGGTTCTACATTAAAGATCAACGAAGGTCTAAGAAACTTAGTAGAACGTGCCCAAGTGCCATTCGAAGTTGCTTTAAACTCTTGTACAATCAACCCTGCTCGTTTACTTGGACTAGACAATCGTCTTGGTAAGATTGCCTACAACTACGATGCAGACCTTGTTGTATTAAATGATGATTACACTGTCGAAGAAACCTTCTGTAAGGGTCTTGCACAGTTACACAAGTAAGCCTATGACAAACAACAAACAAAACCCATGGGTTCAAAAGACAAACTCTACCGTTGCTGGAAGAAATGTCTATCAAACCGATAGTGGTAAGAATGTACTTTATAACAAGCGTACAAAAACCGGTTATGTGATTCGTGAGAAGGATGAAAAATCCTTCCGCATCTATCACAACCGCTACGCGATGGCAATTGCAGTATTCATGCTGTTTTATAGCCTATTCCCAAATCTTCTATATACTTCCATCATTTCCGTTGGATTTGCCGTTGTATTAGAGATTCGCTACCGTCGCTCCTTCTTACCAAACCTAGTAAAGATTGAAAACTTCAAACCAAGAAAACAAATGACTTTAGTCGAAGGCATTGCGCAAACACATGACAAAAAGAAATGTATTACGCTCACCATTCTTTACTTAGCACTGGGAATTCTAATGGTATTAAATGGCTACCAAAGCCACCATACCAACCTCTTCCTAGTGATTGACTATACAATGCTTGCCTTTACTCTTTATATGGCAATCATTTATATCAAAGCAATTTCTAAAATGGACTAAACAAAAAGACTAGTTGCTACGTGCAGCTAGTCTATTTCTTTTAATACACATGTATTCCGTTTCTTTTTCGCAATATACAGGCATTCATCTGCCTTTTCAAACATCAAGGAAGGATCGATTCTTCCATAGACACCACCAATGGAAATTGTCACCTTCAAATCATGTTCTAAAACTCCTACTTGCTTTGAAATCGTTTCATTTAAATGCTTCATCGATGCGACAAAGTCATCATAGCTAATCGCATCGTAGGCAATGACAAACTCATCCCCACCAAAGCGTAAAGTAATCCCATGACTTCCTACGGTTTCTTCCATACACCTTGCGGTTTGAATCAAAATCTTGTCCCCAAGCATATGCCCATAGGTATCATTGATATCTTTGAAGCGATCAATATCCACAACTGCTAATCCAACCAAAGGCAATCCCATTAACTGTTCATCAAAGTAGCGTCGATTCCGTAACTTCGTTAACGAATCCGAATACATCTTATCGTTGTACTCCGTAATCTTAGTAACAAATTGATTCTTACCATAAGCACACATAAGCGATGGATCTAGAACATGCTTTACAAGCTCTAATACACAAACCACTCCATCTACTTCAACATACTTACTCATCACGAAGAAGATATCATCCCCGATAAATTCAAACTTTGTCATATCTTTTTTCTTAGCAATCGTACGTGCTGAAATACAATTTGCACAACGGTCTTTCTTGCCCCAAACACAATGACAGAAGCCATCCTGTTCATTGACACAACCATCTTCTTCTAAGATCAATACCTTACGCTTACTTACATCCACAAGGCGAACAACATCAAATACCAACTGATAGCTTTCCACCAATGCGTCAAACTCTTTTTTTGAACAATGAATCTCTTGCCTAACAATTTCCAAAACACTACCTCTTATATAAAAATATTTCTATTTGTATTTTTAATTATATGCTAGGTATATAGGAATGTATACAAGAAAGCTTCATTTCCTACAAAACAATCCATCCATGTGCTTGCGCAATTGATGTTAACAATACCGCTAGCATTAACCATGGAGCGATATAACGAAGAATGAAACTGAACATCTTTTTCCGTTTAAACACATGTCCATCTTGTTCAATCTCATCAATAATCACTTTTGGCTTTAATACATAACCAACAAAGATACATGTCACAATCGCAACAATTGGCATCAAGATACTATTACTCAAGAAATCTGTGAAGTCTAATAACTGCATACCAGCAATTGTCACATCTGAAAGTGGTCCATACCCTAAAGAAATCACACCACCCAACGGAACTGCATAGGCTAGTGTTAATAACGTAGCCTTCTTACGACTCACATGGAAGGCATCCATAAAGCAAGACGCAACCGCCTCCATCAACGCAATCGAAGACGTAATTGCCGCAAAGAATACCAATAAGAAGAATCCTGCTCCAATCAAACGACCAGGTCCCATTTGTGCAAAGGCTTTTGGAAGCGTGATAAACATTAAGGAAGGACCAGCTGTTAAAGCCGAATGGTCACCATTTGAAAAAGCAAATACGCAAGGAATAATCATCAACCCTGACAAGAATGCAACAAGGGTATCAAAGATTTCAATCTGAGTAATCGAATCTTCTAAATGACTCTCCTTCTTCAAATACGATCCATAAGTAATCATAATTCCCATTGCAAGTGACAAGGAATAGAACAACTGCCCCATCGCTGCTAGTACCGTCTTTGCTGAGAAATGCTCAAAATGTGGAACCAAGTAATACCGCATACCTTCACTCGCACCAGGTCTTGTACAAATATAGCCACAAACAACCATCATCAACACAAGCAATAACGGCATTAAGATCTTACTAATCTTTTCAATCCCATTCTCTACCCCTGCTAAAATAACAAACGCAATTAACAACACACAAACCAAGAACCAAATGAGTGGCTCATAGGCATTACTGATAAAGGAACCAAAATACCCATCACTTGCAGCACTTGCAAGATCATTGTTCATAAACAACACAAAGTACTTTAACACCCAACCATTAATCACCGTATAATACGGGAATATTAACATCGGAATAATCGCCGTCAAATACCCATTAAACGCAAAACGCTTATCTAAATCCCTATACGCTACAATACAAGACTTACCCGTCTTACGACCAATCGCTGTCTCTGTTACAAGCAATGTAAACCCAAAGGTCACCGCCAACAACAGATACACAACTAAGAAACTACCCCCACCGTACTTCGCGGCTAGATAGGGAAACCTCCATAGGTTTCCAAGTCCAACAGAAGACCCAGCTGCAACAAACACAAACCCAATCTTGCTGGAGAATTTACTACGTTCTTTCATACCTCATCCTCTTTCATTTGAATATGTTACAAATCTAGCAAATCTTGAAAACATTTACAAGTTCTATTACACAAATTATTTCTCTAACAAATAAAATAAATCATCACACACAATCAAATAACCACCAACACTACCACAAACAACAACCAATTCAATAGTGTACGTCATTGCAAATTTTCAATTTCAAAAAAATTATTAGAATTCAAAAAAAGACAGAACTCCTTTGGCTACACATCACTTCAGCCATTCCTAATTCTGTCTTTTCGCAATTCAATCGCGCATCAAACACTCAACATTGCACATTCGCAAGATCAATCACTTCATCAAACATACTCTT
>JAHHRC010000049.1 GCA_020026035.1 Erysipelotrichaceae bacterium
ACTACCTACAAGCATTGAGCAAACACAAGCCACCGCAAGGCTAGTCTTTACCCCCCCCCGATTTGTTTTTCTTAATATTACGATTACTCATATAGCCTCCCTATTTCATCTATGTATTGTTTATACTTACATGAAACGAAGCTTTGTTAATAAAGGATGTGTATCATGTAAATATAATCTTAATATATAAATCTTAGAATTTAACAATTACATAATCTATTCAATAAGCGAAATAGCTGTATTATACGATAATAAAGCGGTATTCCCCTTATTAATGTATAAATGATACACTTTTCTAATTTTTGAGACAATATATTTCTGTGATTTCTATTTACAAGAATTAACTATATTCTTACTTTGCTACAAGATTCTATATGAGTCAGTAATCTTTGTTTAACAATTTCAAAACACAAAAAAACTAGTTCAACCAAATGGCCAAACTAGTTTGTTTCCTACTTAAGTTCCTTACGGTATTTTTCCATTTCCGCTTCATTCGCTAGGATGAAGTGTCCTGGTTTAATTTCTTGGAACTTTGGTTTATCTATAGAATAGTCATGCATTGCTTCTTCATAGACAATGAGTGACTTACTCTTTTCGATTTGTGGATCTGGAAGAGGAATTGCTGACATCAATGACTTTGTGTATGGATGTAAGCAGTTCAAGAATAATTCTTCCGTTGGTGCAAGTTCTACAATTTCACCCTTATGAATTACGGCAATACGGTCTGAGATATAACGTACTACAGATAAGTCATGGGCAATGAAGATTTGAGTTAGACCCTTATCTTCTTTGAACTTGTTCAATAGGTTCAACACCTGAGCACGAATCGATACGTCAAGTGCTGAGATTGGTTCATCGGCGATCAATAAGCTAGGTTCCATAACCATCGCTCTTGCAATACCGATACGTTGACGCTGTCCACCTGAGAATTCATGTGGATAACGACGTGCATGTTCAGGTAGTAACCCTACCGCAGTTAATGCATCAGTAACCTTTTGGGCACGGTCTTCTTCATCCTTGAATAGGTTAAAGTTTCTTAGACCTTCCGAAACGATATAGTCAATCGTAGCACGTTCATTTAAGGACGCTGCTGGATCTTGGAATACCATTTGAAGATTACGGATGACATCACGATTTTCTTCCTTCGTTAGCTTTTGGTTGATTTTCTTACCCATGAAGATGACATCACCAGAGCTTGTTGGATGAATACGCATAATGGCACGACCAATGGTTGTCTTACCAGAACCAGATTCACCTACGATGGAGAATGTTTCTCCCTTGTATACTTCGAAGTTTACATGCTTAACAGCTTCGAATTCTCTACGTCCTTGGTAGAACGTAACACCAAGATCTTTTACTTCAAGAAGTACTTCTTTTTCTGAGGATTCGTTCTTCACTTGTTCATTTACATTAGACATTTGCTTCACGCTCCTCTTCTAGTTTCAATGCTTTCTTCATACGTTCATGCAATCCTTGTACTTGCACTGGAGGTTGTACCTTTGGTGCACGAGGATCTAATAACCAAGTCTTTGCAAAGTGTGTATTACTTACCGCAAACATTGGTGGTTCTTCTTCAAAGTCGATACGCATTGCGTATGGATTACGAGGAGCGAATGCATCCCCTTGGATCTTGTCATATAGACTTGGTGGCGTACCTGTAATTGCATACAATGGTTCATCCTTCGCACCTAACTGAGGAAGACTTGATAGTAATCCCCAAGTATATGGATGACGAGGATCGTAGAAGATATCTTCTACCGTACCGTATTCAATGACTTGTCCACAGTACATAACCGCAACACGGTCAGCAACGTTTGCGACTACACCTAAGTCGTGAGTGATAAAGATAATGGAATAGCCATAATCTTTTTGTAGCTTCTTAATCAAACGAAGAATCTGCGCTTGGATTGTTACGTCTAAGGCAGTTGTAGGTTCGTCACAAATTAAGATCTTTGGACGACAAGCCAACGCAATCGCAATAACGATACGTTGTCTCATACCACCAGAGTATTGGAATGGATATTCATCAAAACGCTTTTCAGCATTGTGAATTCCTACTTCTTCCATCAACTTAATCGCAAGTTCCTTTGCTTCTTCGTAAGGAAGTTGACGATGCTTAATGATTACTTCTGTAATCTGTTGTCCAATCGTTAAGATTGGGTTCAACGATGTCATAGGATCTTGGAAGATCATCGCGATTTGTGAACCACGAATCTTTTCCCATCCTTCGCCATTCTTAGCAATTTCCAATAAGTTTTCACCATTGTAGATTACCTTACCATTGGTAACGCAACCATTGGCTTCAAGCATACCCACAAAAGACTTTGTAAGTACGGATTTACCAGAACCTGATTCCCCTACAATCGCAAGTGTTTCATTTGGATATAAATCCAAGGATACGTTACGAATCGCTGTTAGTTGTCTACCACGTACTGTGAATTCAACAACAATATCAGAGGCAGATAATACTGGTTTAATTTCGTTATTCATATTTTCTTACCTCCTACATATGTGTCTTAGGGTCAGCCGCATCTGCTAAGCTTTGCCCGGCAACGTAAAGTGAAATCGTAATTAATGCTGAGATTGTTACTGGAATCCAGAACAAGTATGGCGTACTTGCCATATAGGTACGGTTACTCGAAATGGTCTTACCAAGGGAAACAGTACGTTCACCAACACCAATTCCTAACCATGCCATGAATACTTCCATTGAGATAAAGGCTGGAACGTCACGCGATACCGCAGTCACGATTACCGAAATCAAATATGGGAAGATATTGTTTTTAACAATTGTCCATGTGCTTGTACCTAAGCAACGAGATGCTAGGTTGTACTCACGGTCACGAATAATCATAACCTGCACACGAATAAAGTAAGCTGTACCAAGCCATGTTGTAACAGACATCGCAAAGATTAACTGCCAAGCACCACGGCCCATAACGTACATAAGTACGAATACAACAAGCGTAAATGGAACGTTTGCAACGACGTTGTAAACTTCAATCATCCATTTATCCATAGACTTCGAATATCCCCAAACAGCACCCACAATTACACCTAATACAGTTGTAATCAAAGTTGCCATAATAGCGATACCTAATGAGTTTCTTGAACCAAGCCAAACAACATTCCACATGTTGTCACCAAGTTCATTTGTACCAAACCAAAGCTTAGCGTTTGGATGTACAAACTTCATTGCTGAGTTGTTGATATTTACGTGTGCTACCCCATCGAAATGAGAAATCATTGGGTCTAACACAGAAAGTAATACAACACCTAAGGCAATAATCATTACCGTGACGGTTGCTTTACTTGCAAAGAACTTTTTAAATACAGCATTCCAATAGGAATATTCCGGTGCTGCAATATGTTCAGAATCCAAGTCATTGACTGGGACGAATTCAAATTTATTCAATTCTGCCATTAATGTGCACCTCCGCTCTTTTCTTCTAATTGGATACGTGGATCCAAGAATGTCATAAGAATATCACCAAGCAATACACCTAAGATGGATAATCCGGTAAAGAGCATTGTTAAAGCGACAATCATACTGTTGTTGTGATCGTTGATCGCATCTGGTAGTAACTTACCAGATCCTGGAATCGCAAATACAGTTTCTGTTAATACGGCACCACAGATAGTAAGGATAATAGATCCTGGTAAACCATGCGCAATTGGAATCATTGCATTACGCATAACGTGGCGTCTGAAGATTTCTTTTTGGTTTAGACCCTTTGCACGTGCAAACTTAACATAGTCCGCAGATGCTTGGTCGATCATGAAACGACGTGTCCATAACATAAGTCCAGATGTAGACAATAGTGATAGGATCACGACTGGCAAGATGTAGGACTTGAAGTTATGAGCCCCAAGAACTGGGAACTTCGAAGGTAATCCAAACACACTTGTACCAAGACTCCAACCAAAGAAGATAAATGCTAAGGATGGAACGGCAATCATGAAGTTAATGTATACAGTACCTAGCTTATCTTGCCACTTACCTTTGTGACTTGCCATGCTCATACCTGCTGGAATCGCAATGAGATATGCTAAGAAGATTGAGATAATACCAAATGTCATAGATGTTTGAATCATCGATGGATCTGTGTACATCTTGTCACAGTCTGCATAGTTGTCTGTGAATTTGTTTTGATCAAGACGATCTAATGTGGATGTTGCTTTATACTTCGCTGTATGTAGCAACAAGCTTGATTCTTGCATTTCCCCTGTTGGGAATACAACCATTTCACGCTTTTCTTCCCCTTGACGGTTGCTTAGAATACTACCAATTTCTTGGTATGCAAACGTTGGATAAGAAATACCAAAGTTTAGTTTTAATGCATTTTGGTGTACGAATGGCCAGGATGCGTCCATATACCATTGGTACTTGTACTTACAACCAGAACATTGAATGGATGGTAATCCATTATGGTCATTGGCAATATAATACTTACGTTCAAGATTTGGATTGCTTTCATCTTGAACACGGAATGGATGATCAAAGTCTAAAAGATTTCCGAAGAATTTGAAAATCTGGCTACTGATCGGAATGTCCTTATATGCATAATAAAGACCGCTTTTGTATTGTTCAATCGTAAAGCCCTTCTGCTTGTAATCCTCTAGAATTTCCTTAATTTCCTTGCTGTCGACTTTCATACAAGCGTCATAATTGTCACTTGCGAAAGCTTCACACATATCCTTTTGTTGGTCGAAATACAAGTAACCTAGCTTTTCATAAGTTGTGTATTCGTATGCCTTACGAGTATCATCTTTATTACCAAGTTTTTGATAAACCGGGTCATTTTTAAAGATCAATTCTCTTGGGATTAGTGTATAAATCATCGTCATTGCGATTGCGGTTACGATGAAGACCGAAATGATGGCACGTAATAGTCTGCCTGTTATATATCGTTTCAAGTCTATTCCCTCCTTTGCTTTCTCTCTAGTATATACCTCTACGATTCAAAAATACAAATAATTAGGGAGCTCTTTCAGCCCCCTAATTATACTTTTAGACTGTTTGTTACCTATAAATGTTGAATCAAAATTTATTGTCCTTCGCGAACTTTCTTCCATTCAGCACGAAGCTTAGCGTATTCTTCAGCACTGATTGGTTCTTTACGAATCTTCGCATGTTTCTTCTTGTCTAGACCATAACCAGCTTGGAATGGTTCAACACGAGAAATTCTCCAGTTTACAGAACCAAGTAGAGTTGTTCCTGGTAGGAATAATGCGTTATCAAGTAATAATGCTTCTGCTTCCGCAAACTTTCTGTAACGAGCATCGTTGTCATCAACGATTGCGTCAGCTTCTTCAAGAAGTTCTTGGTACTTCAATAGTCCAACTTGTTCGATGACTTTGTTGTTTTCTGCACTACCTACTTCTAATAGATCAATACCCATTGTTGAAGAAACTGTTTCCCCATCCACTGGTGAGAAGATGTGTAGGTAAGTCATTGGATCCATGTAGTCAGGACCCCAACCTGTACTTACGGAAATATCCCAGTCAGCGTCACGAGGACCTGTTGAGAAGTATGCAGAGTTTGCAAATGTATCTGCATCTACGTAAGATAGGTCGATGATGATATCACCATCAGAGTTATCCTTAACGGATTGCGCAATTGATGTAACACGAGCTACACCAGACTTGATTGTTTCATCGATCATAAGATCTAGGTGAATTGGCCATTCTACGTCTGGAAGTTCTTTCTTAGCTAGGTCAAGGTGCTTCTTCACCAATTCCTTATTTGTGAATGGATCTTGACCTTCATGTAGGTCGAAGTCAAATTCACTTGCCTCAGCAACTAAGTCTCCGTAAGGAACACCATCGGATGTCTTTACGAATGCATAAGGAATTTCAATGTTACGTATTGCATTACGAGCAATTGTTTCATCTACTACAGAAGAAACTTCAGCAACACGGTCATGTGCAAACTTGAAGGCAAGACGGAAGTTCTTGTTTAGAATTGCCTTCTTTGTGTCTTCTTTTTGTTTTTCTGTTTCCTTATATGTGTGGTTGTAGTTCACACGGTTAAGATTGAATGTAGTACCGAATGTACTTGTATCTTGTTCCCCTGTGAAACGGATGTCCTTGTATTGTTCAAGGTATTCTTCGAACTTGTCAGAAGATGTTAATAGAGATGCTGCACAGTATGGATTTTCAGCTTGTTCAAATCCTGTAACTGTAGCAGATGGATCAGATCCATCAATATAGATGAATGTCATCTTATTAATGTATACATGTTCTTCATCCCAGTAATTAGGGTTCTTAACAAGTACTTGCTTAGACTTCGCGTCGTTTGCAGTAAAGATATATCCACCGTTGTAAAGGATACGAGATAAGTCACCTGCGTCACCGAAACTACAAGCTTGCTTATCTGGAGCACCTAGTTTACAACCTTCACCTTGTGCTTCTAAGAATTCACGGTTAACTGGTAATAAGATACCAAACGCTGCCATTGTATCAAAGTATGTACATGGCTTTGTTAGATGATACACAACTGTGTAATCATCAACTGCTTCAACACCTACTGTGCTGAAGTCTTGTGTACGACCATTTGCATAGTCATCAAGACCAACGATTAGGCCTTGTACAAGTGGCAACATTTGTGATTCAAATTCTGTTGCGTGTTGAAGACCTGCTACAAAGTCATCCGCCTTTACATCGGCATAGTGTTCACCAGAATTCGTAACCCACTTTACACCTTGTCTTAGCTTGAATGTCCACTCTGTTGCGTCTTCATTCTTTTCATAGCTTTCTGCTAGACATGGAATGTAGTTTCCATATCTATCTGTTTCTGTAAGACCATCTACTAAGTTTTCGTTGATTTCAATATCTGAATGAGACATTGATGTAACGTAGTCAAGAGACTTGACGTCCGTTCCATAAACGAAGTAAAGATCTTCCGAAGCTACATCATTGGATGCGGCTTCATTTGTACCAGCTGGTACATTTGAACTTGCGCTACAACCTGCTGCTAAAAGAGCAAATGCAAGCGCTGCATTCATGAATTTCTTCATTTTTCTTCCCTCCCCAAAAATTTGGATAGTACTATTATATTTTCATATAAAACATAAGTCAACAAATTATGACGAATCTTTCATATTTTCAATTCAGTCTTTCTGAAAACTTTTACATATTATTTCAATCACTTGAAACATATTGTATAAAAGACAACGTAAATGAATTCATCAAAACTACTTGAATCATTCAATAAACCCCATAATAAAAGGAAGAAATATCATTGTGAAACTTTAACAAACAGTTGTTCACTCCTTGTTACAAACCATTTGTTTCTAGTACCATCACTTTTTCTAATACAAACCTCATTTACATTACAATTTGTGATAGAAAAAGAAGCCCGCCTTCGCAAGACTTCTTTTCAAGAGGAAATTTATTTACCTTCGCGTTTTGCCATCCATTCAGCACGTAGCTTTTGGTATTCTTCGGCAGATACAGGGTCTTTACGTACAATTACATTCTTGTACTTGTCTGAACCGTATCCAGCACGGAATGGTACAACACGTGAGATTCTCCAGTTAACAGAAGATACACTTGTCATGCCCGGAAGATATAGACCATTGTCTAATAGGAATGCTTCTGCTTCGGCAAACTTCGCATAACGAGCATCATTGTCATCAACGATTGCGTCTGCTTCTTCAAGAAGCTCTTGGTACTTCATGAATCCAACTTCTTCGATAATCTTCTTGTTTTCTGCACTACCTTCTGCTAATAGGTCAAGACCTAGAGTTGTACGAGTAACGTCACCGTCAACTGGTGAGAAGATGTGTAGGTAAGTTAGAGGATCGGCATAGTCTGGACCCCAACCTGTACTTGTATTTAGATCCCAGTCAGAATCTTCTGGACCTGTAGATAGGTATGCAGATCTTAGGAATGTATCTGTATCAACGTAAGCAAGATCAACGACGATTTGCCCATCTGTACTTGCTTCTACAGATTGTTTTAGAGATGTTAGACGAGCAACTGTTTGCTTATCCGTTTCTTCTACCATGACATCAAGATGAATTGGCCAATCAAGATCTGGTAGTGCTTCTTTTACCTTTTCGATATGAGCTAGAGCTGTATCCTTATCGTGGAATGGATCTTGTCCTTCATGGTAATCCACTTTGAATTCACTCTTTTCAGCAACTAGATCACCATATAGAGTTCCTTCAGATGTCTTTACGTAACCATAAGGAACTTCCATGTTACGAATTGCCTTTGTAGCGATTGACTTATCAACTAGAGTTTCTAATTGTGCTACACGGTCCATTGCAGCTCTAAATGCAAGACGGAAGTCTTTATTCATGATTGCTGCCTTTGTGTCAGCTTTTTGCTTGTCTGTTTCTTTTGCTGTATGACCGTAGTTTGTACGGTTAAAGTTGAATGTTGCACCAAAGGAAGTTGTTGCTTGTTCCCCTGTGAAACGGATGTCCTTGAATTCTTCAAGGTATTCTTCAAAGTTATCGGATGTTGCAAGAAGTGCAGCTGATGCAAATGGGTTATCCTTTTGCATGAATCCAGTAACTGTTGCAGATGGATCTGATCCATCGATATATACGTTAGTAACTTTGTTGATGTAAACGTGTTCTGCATCCCAGTAGTCGTTGTTCTTAACGAATACTTGCTTTGACTTCGCATCGGCAGCGGCTAAGATATAACCACCGTTATATAGGATACTTGACGCATCACTTGCATCACCGAAGCGGCAAGTTTGCTTGTCTGGAGCACCTAATTTACAACCTTCTCCTAAAGATTCTAGGAATTCGGAGTTAATTGGCATCAATAGACCATAGTTACACATTGTGTCGAAGTAAGAACATGGCTTATTTAGCTTATAGACAACTGTCATGTCGTCCTTCGCTTCTACTCCAACAGTGCTAAAGTCTGTTGTTAGACCAGTTGCATAATCATTTAATCCAACGATCAATGTTTGTACAAGTGGTAGCATTTGTGATTCAAATTCTGTTGCGTGTTGTAGACCTGTCACAAAGTCTTGTGCCTTAAGATCTGCATAGTGTTCACCGGAATTTGTAACCCACTTAATTCCTGGCTTTAGCTTGAATGTCCACTCTGTGGCATCCGCATTCTTGGTAACGGATTCCGCTAGACAAGGAATGTAGTTTCCATATGGATCTGTTTCTACTAATGCGTCTACGAAGTTTGTAAATACTTCGCTATCAGAGTGACTAAAGGAGCATACATAGTCCAATGATTTCACGTCTGTTGCATACACGTAGTAGAAATCTTCTGAAGTTAGTTCACCTTCATTCCCTGCTGCACCGGTATCCGATGGAGCAGTTGAATTTGCACTACATCCAGCTGCTAACATAGCAGCTACGAGTGCAGCATTCATATACTTTTTCATAATTCTGTCCTCCCCAAATGTTTTGGTGTTTTCATTCTATTTTCGAACGATGAAATTGTCAACATAAATACGTAACATTTTTCAGTTTGTATTTATTTTGTTTCAGAAATAATTTACATACGTATACAAAACACTGTAACTTGTGCTAAAGTACATTTAGGAAAGCCACTTACATAAGAAAAACTGATATATCAATTTCACGACAACAAAGCCACAATCGAGAATCTCGCAAACAAATTAGTCAATGTAAACAGCCAACGATTTCAGATTGCAAGTGATATGCTTATTAGAATTACTTATACATCCATCAGTTACATTACTATTTGCGATGGTCACGATATTCATGCGATTTTTTCTTGTTTCGCTCCAAAATTGTTTGTGATATAATGTTGACATACGGAGGAATACCCAAGAGGCTGAAGGGACTGGTTTCGAAAACCAGCAGGCGTTGCAAAGCGTGCGAGGGTTCAAATCCCTCTTTCTCCGCCATAGAAACACA
>JAHHRC010000005.1 GCA_020026035.1 Erysipelotrichaceae bacterium
TACTCAATCGTATGATCACTATTTTCATCAATCTTCTGATCTTCTTCAGCTTCTAATGCAACACGGCTTACAACAAGATTTGTATCAACTTTCTTGTTTGCTTTTACCGCTGCAACATACGCCTTTTCATCTGCAGTTAGAGTTTCACCAGAATTTTCTAATTCAACAAGATATTCATGAATTGCTTCATTTGTATTCTTTGTTTTTGGATCTTCAACCGTTAGCTCTACAGACTTAAGTGGTTTATGAATTTCAACGATTTCAATATTATCGATGACAAGATCTCTATAACCACCGAAGTTTGATTCCGCGGCACCAACTCCTTGTAGGTCAGGATCAACATGTGTTGACTTAATACCGAACCATGATTGTCCATTCGCATCACCAGTCATAGTGAATTCGAATGTCTTTTCTGCCTTAGAACCCATTGCCATAGGAAGGTTCTTAGATTCTTCATTACCAGTCAATTCACCATTACCCTTCACAACTGCGAAGATATTATCTGAACCTGCTTGATAATCGAACTTAACCTTGTAAGTTACACCTGGTTCAAATCTAAAGTTCTGAGGAATTGTTTGAATCAATAGTTGGTTTTCAAGAACTACACCAGACCAGTGTAAGTGCTTGGATAGACCATTTACCTTCAAGGACCAATTTGAATTTGGATCGTTCTTTGTTAGAACATCATCCATCTTTTTAGCATCCCATCCAGCTTGTGTGAATGGTGCATGTAGTTCAGACAAGTGAATACGGTTGTCTTCAACCCCTTCTACAGGTCCTACAACAAATGGATATAGCCCTTGAACAGAGTTTTCAAAGTTCTGTTTCAAGACAACGACATTTCCATCATCGTCTTTTTCAATTGGGTTCATTTCTGTTTCTACGATACGGATATCGTCGAAGTAAACCTTACCTGCACCAGCTTCCTTAGAAAGTGTAAGCGTTACCTCATTACCATTTCCTGGAGCTGTAAAGTATGTATACATGTGTTGGAAGTAACTTGTTCCATCTACAGTTGCAGATAGATTGCTGTGTGTATACGCCTTAACGTAGTTCTTTGCAATTGACTTCATTGTGTAGTTTGTATCAACCACTTGACCATCAACCTTGATTGTCATCGCAGCCTTTGCATCAGAACGGTTATCTACACCAACAAGTACCGCATAGTGCTTGTTTGGCACAAGATCCGTTAGCTTTTGAGTCATAGAAATTTCGCCATCTAGAGTAAGCATTGGGTTTGAGAATTGAGACTTCGAAATAGTTGCATTTCCATCTCCTTCTTTGTTCCAATTCTTTGTTAGAGACGCTTCTACGTCGTTGAATCCAGCATCCACAATGTGCATACCTTCACTCCATGTAACTTCGATTGATTCACTCTTATTCTTAGTTAATACATATGGAGTATTCTTCTTAGCAGTCAATGTAACTTGACCACCCTTTACCTTAATAACTTGTTCATTCACTTTACCATTTGCAGTCAATTCATACATGTAAAGCTTTTTCGCATTCTTGAAATCGTCAGTTAGATCCCATGTAGATTCTCCACCTTGTTGATTGAAGTGGTATAGCTTCATTTCGCTATCTGCTACACGTTCACCAGTCACACGATCCCATACCCAAGGTAATAGATACTTTTCTGTACCTTTGTCTTCAGAGCCAGCCGCAATACGTCCAGCACCATATGCAAGACCACCATCTAATACAACCTTACCGTCAACTGTAATTGTACGTTCACGGAAGTCCATTAGAGTTGGGTTTGTACCCTTACGAGTAACGACAACTGTTTGAGAATCTGCATTGAATGGATCAGCCTTTAAAGTAATTTGCTTTGCAGGATTAAATTCATTCACACCTTCAGGGTTTGCGTCTTCCCACTTTGTAACTTTGTAGTGTTGTAAGAACTTTGTGGATAAGTCATAACGATAGAGATTCATGATGTATGCATCATAATCGTTACGTCCTTGCCATCCTTCAAAGTCCATCATGTTGTATCCACCAAGAAGTGGACAGTTCGCTTCGCCACCATAGATTGCGAAGTCACCAACCCAAGAATCCTTTTGGTGGTTTCTTAGGAAACGCATTACTTCAGAGTTTTCACCCTTCTGGTCTGCACCACCATATGTTAAGTCAGTTGCCCAGTGTTGGAATGTAGAGTCGTACTCATTTGTTACACCCCATTCTGTTCCTAAGCGCCAACCTAAGTCATTAATTTCTTTGGAAAGCTTACGAGTTGCCCAACCATCTTCATAGCGACCAGAGAATCCATTTCCCCATACGTCGACATAGATGAAGTCCATGTTGTCACCAACTTGTCTCTTCAAGTCCTTGAAGCGGTTTGCACGATCGCTGCTACCAACATCGTAACCACTATCTAAACGTACAGCTTGGTCAATCCAGTTCCAACCATAAGTTAGGTTTTCACCATTACGAAGAATTAGATCTTCTTTAAACGCCTTCGCTTCTGGATACATTTCCGAACAATTTACGTGAACACCGAAACGAGCTCCGTAATCCTTACCGTTCTTCATCAAGAAGTTCATGTCATCTGCACCACCGATACGCTTACCAATGTCGCCATAATCAGGGTGACCAGAGTCGTGACCTTCACTACCATACCCCTTCAATAGAATGGATTGTCCTAATCCGTCCGTATGAAGAGCTACCTTCTTAACGTTATCTAATGTTGTTAAGAATGGGTTTTGTGCTTGACCACCAAAGTTCATCGCAATACGCCAAGCAACTAATTCAGGAACTTCTTCACACTTATATGGATTATTCATAATCTTTCTAAATGCAATCGCTCCATCTTGCCATGTAACCTTGTTATCTTGGTTCAAATCACCAGTGATGACAACTTTCATCTTTGGTAATTCAGTAGGTTCTGTTACATATTGCTTGTTGTGTGTATCAGTAATTACACGGTTGTAATACCAAGCAGCACTTGCCAAACCAACTGAAGTTCTCTTCTTGTTATTGTGAACAGCACTGTTCGTAGAAGCTAGAATACGTGTATTCTTACTACCACCGCCAAGTTTGGAAACCGCAGCGCGTCCTGTATGTTCGGAATTACTCCATAAACCAGCACTCAAATCGCTATTTGAAACAAATGCGTACATGTAGTCTTGGTTTTCTAGGTAAATCATTCCTTCTTCGACTTTATAGAATTCATCACCTGGTTTCTTAACATGCGCAGAAATAGTAGCACCCTTAAGGTTTGCGTCTTGTTCTGCATCGTTAACAGAAACTAAGCTATGATTTTCAAATTCAATTGTTTGAATTACTGTATCATTCTTACTTTCAACCTTTGTGATATCGAAATGAAGTTCGTTGTCTACTACTTTCATTTCTACTGTGATATTCGCATCAAGTTTTTGGTCTGCATCTACAACATGTAGTACATAAGTAGCCTTATCAGCCGCAAATGTAGTCTTCACATTGTCGTCGCTAACCTTTACGTTAACGCCATTTAACTTAATTGAGTTGTATTCAACTCCATTCCCTTGCATTACTTTTTCGCCAAGCTTGTATTGCTTAACAAATGGGAAATGCGTACCAACTTGTACTTCCATTTGTTCCGACGCAATCGCAGTCGTTCTTGGTTCTGCCATACGTGTAATAACAAGTGTTTCTAATTCTTTATTGCCTTCAACATAATCATAAACAGTCGCAACTGAATATCCATTGATTGCTGCTTCAGCAATTACTTCACCTTCAAGAACTAATGCAGTATAAGCACCGTTCGCATCTGTTTGAACAGATTCACCATTCACCCAAATACCTTGGTTTGCTACTGGGTTGTTATCTTGATCAACAACTTTACCGGTTACTGTGTGCTTTGTTGTTGGTTTCTTTGCTTGGTTCAAGTAGTGTAGGTTCTTAATTCTAACGTCCGTACGTTGTGAACCATTTGAACCTGCCTTAAACGCAATCTTATTTCCAATTTCTAATTCTGCGAAATCTTCGTCTTTAAATACTTCTTTCTTGTTTACAGTCAAAGTCATCTTTCTGTCATTTGACCATTTGATTTCAACAGGGATATCACGATTACTTGGTGGAATGCTCTCACGAACCCCTCCAAAGTATGGTCCATCGCCGTTTTGGTACTTCTGCCAGAACCACCCTGCTGCATCATATCCAACAAATAGACCATTTTGATCTGTATTATATCCTAAATAGATACCGAAACGATCACTTGAAGGATCCTTTGCATTGATATCAAATGTAATATAACCAGGATGTTCGAAGTCTAATTCTGTAGGACATACAAACATCGCAGGTTGTGTACCTGGATTATTACCATTCTTCGCACCACTTCTGAAGTGACGGTAAGAACCTTCAAGCGCATTAATAGCATCATCGCCTACTTTGTTTGCACTTTCTTCGTACCAAGCTTCACGAACACCATCTTTATACGTTGCTAAATCCTCTGGAATCGCAATATATTTAGATTTTTCCTTAGACATAAGCTCAAGTGTTGGTGTTTCATAAACACTTGGATCTAATTGTACAGGTAATGTAAGATACTTTTCATATCCTTTAACATTCGCTGAGAATACCGCTTGACTCGCATCGGAATAGAATGTTAAGAAACCATCTTTATTTGTAAACGCAACATCCGTTTTTCCGCCATGCTGAATTGTAACTGGAACACCAGCTAATGGTAGCTTCTTCCAACCACGAACTAAAGTAATATGTTCTACACCCTCTTTCGTCGCAAGTGTGTAATCAAAGTCTTTTAGAGTTGCATTCGTAAATTCATTCGTTGGTCCATTTACATAGGAACCAGCTTTGAATGCAATTTTATTGCCTAAAACATCTTTAATTCCATCGAATGGTTCATCTGTAAATACAGATTTACCATCGATTTTTAGAGTCGCCTTATAATCAGCAGTCCAACTCATTTCAACTCTTACATCCGTATTAGCTGCAGGAATAGGTTCACGATCTCCTTGGAACCAATCACCATCTCCACCAGAATACTTCTGCCAGAACCATCCACCAGAGTCAAATCCAATAAACATACCGTTTTTATCAGTGTTATACCCTAGGAATACACCAAAACGATCTGTGCTTGGACTTGTACTTCTATATGTGAAATTCAAATGACCAGGTTTTGTAAAATCAAATTCTTTTGTACTAACAACAGTCATTGGCTGAGAACCTGGATTGTTTCCATTTTCAAGAGTGGATTTCATTAATACTGCTCCATCTTGTGCTTGGAAAGCTGCACCCTCACCTTTGATGTTGCTATATTCCATAACCCAGTCTTTTAATACAGTGTCTAGGTTTTGATTTGCACCAACAGGCTGTGTTGCTTCATTGCTTGCCGCAACAGCTTCTGTTTCTGCTTTTACAACATTTTCTTCTACAGGTTGTGAATCTTGAGAATTTGTAGCTTCAGGTTGTGTTTCTTCTGCCACTTCAGATCCAGCTGCATCTGTAGTTGTGTCTGAAGAGTTTTCTTCAGAGTTTGCTTCGTCACTATTGCCGTTTGTTTCTGTTTCAACTCCAGGTTCAGCATTTGCTTCGCCTGTGACATCTGCAGGTTGGTTGTCAGTTTCGTGAACAGGTGGTACTTGTTCAGTTACTTCGCCTTCTGCATACGTTGTCGTTGGAACAGCCATTAGGACAGCCAATACCATCGAAAGCAACTTTTTGTAATGCACTTTCATAATTTCCCCCTTTTTATTTGGAATGTTAATTTACTGTATTAACAGCTTTATTTTCCCGAAATTAAGGGATAATTACTTGCATAAATTTGTTACTAATTTTAGATAGATTGCTTAATGTAAGCGCTTTTTTCAACACTAAAAACTCAAATATAGCGATAATAATCATGCTTTTTGTTATTTTTTGTAATTTTACCCCACAAATTTTAGCTTTAAAAATAGCTAAAAAACTAAAATAAGTATGAATCAGTCACACCATTAAGCGATAAACATAACGTATTTCGATATTCAACCAACCAAATATATCTAAAATAGAAAAATCTCCTCCATTTTCGTAACGAATTTACCAGAATTAAATTTATCAATTTAGCAACACGACTAAAATTCAATCATCCCCCACTTATGTAAAGTGTCGATTTTACAATTCGCAACCACACTAAAAAAGACAACTCCTAACGAATTGTCTTACTTATCTCCACGCTTTATCACCTGGTATACAAACTGTCGAATATCATACGACGATGCTACTAACATAAGTGCCATTGAGATACTTGCATCAAACACTTCTAACATCGTTAAAGAACTCGCCAAATACACTTCTACTAACTTCAAAACCGCCCCTACAAGCAACAAGCCCATAAGCACAAGCCTTGCCCATTTATGCTTCCGATAGGATAACCGATACAACACAAAGCCAATCAAGTTCGACACAAACTCAACCCCAATGAACCCAAGCACAATCAGCTCATCTTCACTTCCTTGCATGTTCATCCACAACATCACAAACAACACCGAAAGCACAATCATCTTAATAAAAATACCAAGCCCAATGACCATAAATGACTTCGGTGGCAATTCCTTCACTAATACATCATTGTCTTTAATGAAATCAATCGTATCGATTTGTTCAAGATCAACACCATCACGCATTGCCCGCTCATACGCACCACGAACATCTACTAAAGCCAAATTCCCATCGGTAGAAATCGCATCCCCGCCACCATTTACATCCTTAATTGGTGTTGGTAACACGCGTACCATTTCACTACGAACACCCTTGTCGTAGTAACAAAGACTCTCTTTGATATACTCACGTTCACAATCCACAAACTCATCAATCTTATGCGTTACTTGCAAAGTCGCATTGGTCATACCAATGCCACAATCAAATGTACCAGCCGCTAAGTAATCCACTTTCTGTCCATTAATCAACTTCCAACCTTCATCCACCTTATAAAAGCGAATATGGTGCCTTTGCACCGAACTACCTTCCACTTCCTGTTGATACGCAAAATCCTGTTTCCGCTCAAACAAATACAAACTCGAAACCGGTGCAGCGGGATACTTCTTACCCAATAACGAAGAAATCACAATCCCAAGACTCGACTTAAATGTAATCGGATCGGCCATCACAAACCCAGCACGACGCATACAAGCATGGATGTCTTTCTCACTTCCAAGGAAGCCCATATTCACAGGATCCCCCAACAAGCCATCCCCTGTCTTTGTCCGCAACAAAAAATACGTTGGAATATAAATCGAAGTAAACAACTGATGAATCCGTGGCAATACCAAATAGGTCAAAAACACCCAAATCACCACAAACGACCAATAACTAATATGATGCACTACCGCTTTACCCAACAACACCAACACAAATAAAAACGTAACCAAAACACCTAACACCGTTAGAACCTTATCCAACAGTATATAGATCGTAGCCTTCTTTACTTTTTCCTTCTTTGTATATTGATATGTCGGTTTCATAAGCCTATTTAACAATGAATATACAAACATTGCAAACAAAAAACTCGGCATCACCGAGTCTACTCACAAAATAAAAAAAAAAAAAAATGGTGCGCCGGACAGGAATCGAACCCGCAACCGCTTGATTCGTAGTCAAGTACTCTATCCAGTTGAGCTACCGGCGCATATCTCTTTGCTTGTATATCTATGATATCACTAGACACCATTCTACGCAACCACTTTTGTCTATCAATTCACATTTTGACCTTTTTTCATATACACTTTTTTAATACATAAATCAAAAAAACTTATATATAAAGTAAAAGCCCAGAGTCACCTCCAGGCTAAAACACTACTTATTCTTAACAATTTGCCCATATTTATACAAGGCAACCATCGCATTCACCGCTTGCTCAGCCGTCGCATATGCAGGAATACCATGATCTCTCAATTTCAAAATCGCTTCATGACATTCTTGACCACCTTGGCATTCCATCACAAATGGCTTATGCAAATGCTTATACGTTTCATGCAACTCAATAATAATATCCACTACCGCATCTACATCCGTAACTGCCGTTGGACAAATCGAGCCAAGCACACCATCCACATTTGGATCACACATGGCCTGTCTAAACGCACCCTTGTATTGGATTGGAGAAGCCGTACCAGAAATATCTACCGGATTCAACGGCGAACCAAACATCGGCATATACGCCTTAATACGTTCTCTTAATTGTGGCGAAATCTCTTGCAACTCATGCAGTGGCAATCCCAAACGTTCAAAATGATCACAACTCAACAATCCCGAACCACCACCATTGGTAATCATCACAATATGATCACCAGCTAAAGGAGGTTGTGTACCAAGTGCTAAGGACACATCCAAGAACTCTTGCCACGTCGTAGCACGAATCGCTCCAGCTTCCTTAAACAACTCATCATAGAAGGCATCACTCGTACCAGCATTCTCACTTGCCGTATGCGCAAAGGCTGCCTTCTCACCAATCTTCGATCCACCAACCTTAATCACAACAATCGGCTTATCAACCTTCTTACACGACTTCACAAAGGCCTCACTACTATCAAGACCCTCCACATAAATCGCCAAACACTTCGTATGCTCATCTAAACCCGCATACTCAATAAACTCACAGAAATCCACGTCCGCCTTATTACCAAGACCAACGAAGAAACTCATACCATAATGATCTTTCTGCGACGTTCCCAAAGCCGCCAATAAATTCGCACCAGACTGCGAAATCATAGCCACTGGCCCTTCAATAGGTAAATAAGGAATAAATCCACAATTGAAGTTCAAATAAGGCGAACCCATACCAACTAAGTTCGGACCAATCAAAGGCAACTCATTCTTACGGCAATACTCCGTCAACTCATTCTGTAAGTCCCCACGACCAATCTCCTTAAAGGCACTTGTCGCAATTACGGCAATCTTCACATTCTTCGCAACACAGTCCTCTAATACCGACTTTACAATATGCGCAGGAACAGCCACAAACGCTAAATCCACTTCATCTTCAATATCAATCACACGCTTATACGCCTTACGCCCATGCACATACGTTGCACGTGGGTTCACAGGATAAATCTCACCCTTATAACCCCAATTCGTAAGACCCTCAATGACCTTATAGCCAACCTTCGTCTTATAACGACTTGCACCAATCACGGCAATCGATTTAGGATTCAATGCATATTGCAAATGATTCACAACATACTCTCTCGCTTCTATCACTTTCATTCTAGCAGTCCTCGCTTTCGTCAAGTTTCACCATCACTGGTTCCTTCGAACAACGATCCTCTAAGAAATCATCTGTAAAGACACATTCCTCCCAATAGTCATTCTCATCATCTAAACGACACGTCCAGCGACGATATTGTTTGTGACTATCACAAACCTTCACTTCCTCAATCTCGCCATACTCACTCAACAACGCACGAACATTTTCATCCGGCGTTAATTCCGCAAATGTCGAAACTAAAATGTCATAGAAGGCATCCGTAAACTCCATCATATCCACAAAACACTTATGACTACCAAGCTCATCGGCAATCATCGCTTTTCGATAGGAATACACATTTTGGAATGTCTTAATCACATAGAAACGCTTCGTAAGACCTAACTTCGCATAATTGATGTGAATCATCGGCACAATGTACTTACCCTCATCCACAATCTTCATCAAGTCTTCCTTCATTGTCTTCGCATCTAAACCAGACAATTCATGCAATACATCATAGTCAAACATGTCACCAACACTAGGTGCATTGTTAATGGCTTCAATCACCTTAAAGTCATCCGCATCTAAGACATCTTGCACTTCTAACAAACGTTCACGTTCTTCTTCCCCAAACATAAACGCCCGATAGCCTTCCTTGCTATCCCACATGTTCACACTTGACTCACGCAAGTCACGACGAACCGGCACAATCTGTACCCGCTCCACAATCTCATTACTTGCCCAAGGCGCAATCACATCACTCAATAAATTATCCAACACACGCATATGATTGCCATTAAAGAAATCAAAGTCACCACAAGTCTCATACCCAGTACAAATATCATCCTTGTTCTGATACCAATTTGACAACCTTTCCTTCTTTGAAGGATCACAACCATCCTTCAACTTCACAAGCCAATAATAAAGCCCCCAACCATACACACCAACACATGGATTCATCACAAACATGATGGAATGCTCATGATACATACGGTCGATACGTGCCTTAATATCCTCTTCCTTCAAGCCCGTAACTTCACTCAAATACGCTAAATTAAATACCTCTGGATGATTCTGGTAGAACGATTTCACAACGTTATAAGCAGCCATCTTAGCGCTATCCAACGTTGCTGCATTTGGCTCAACAAAGCCTAGACCACGCGGTGCAAATGTATACTCCCGCATCCAATCCTGAACTTCTTTTGAACCAAGCCCATATTTCACTTCACTCATGTATACTTAACCTCCTTTAGAACGAAACAAAATACGAATGAATCAAAACAAAAAACCAAGCACTACGTTACAAAATAGCACCTGGTAATCGTTCATCACACACAAACAAGTGCCTAATGATTCATATTTTTATTATATTTATGATAACGCTTTCACATACGAAAGTCAAAGCAATAGGCTAGCAAAGTGTTAGACAATTATCGAAATTTGTTTACTTAAATCCAAACATCTTTTGGAAACAACGAACCACCAAACAACTCGCTTATTTCCGAAAAAGCCAACTTTCGGAAAAAAACGCCCAATAAGCAATGTCCTTATTTCCGAAAATACCATCTCTATCAAAAAAGCAACCCTATTCGTTAGAGTTGCTTTTGATATCAGTTTATGAATACTTCGGTGCCTTCTCTTAAGATATCAAGATACCTCTGATAGGCATACACTTTATTTCTTGAATTCCCATTTTCTTTCTTAAGAATACCTAATTCCTCAAGCTTCTCAGCTGCTCTTAACACTCTATTGTATGACATATCCAAATCTTTTGCGGCTTGATTAAGCGTAATAATCGGATGATTTTCTACATGCGTAAAGACCTCTTCAAGTGTCTTTCGAGTTCTTTCATTCACATATAAATCCTTGATGCGTTGCAAATCTTCTTTGTGCAGATTTAACAATGCCAATGCAGTTTCTGTTGCAGTTAGACAACTTTCGTAAACACCCTTCAAGAAGAATCGAACCCATTGTTCGTAATTCCCAGTTGCTCGAACGTTTGACATCCGATCATAGTATTCAACACGATGCTCTTTCAAATAAAGTGAAAGATACAGAGCAGGTGTCTTAATCACACCCTTCTCCAATAAGTATAAAACAATAAGTAATCTTCCAATTCTACCATTACCGTCTAAAAAGGGATGGATCGTTTCAAATTGATAATGAATCAATGCCGCACGAATTAAGTGATGTGCATCACCATCGTCATTCATATACCTCTCAAGATGACTCATTGCCAAATTCATATCATCAACGCAAGGTGGCACATAACTTGCCGTATTTAAAGAGGAACCCGCATTCCCAATCCAATTCTGACTTCTACGAAATTCCCCAGGTTGCTTTTCTTGCCCACGCACTCCTGACAACAACACTGCATGCGTTTCTTGTAATAACCTATTACATAGTGGGAGTGTTTCTAATCTTTGAATTGCAAAATGAGTCGCCTTTATGTAGTTCACAACCTCTTCAACATCGGCATTATGTGTGTTTTGATTATTCGGATCAAAAATATCTTCTAACGTTGCTTGTGTCCCTTCGATTTGCGATGAAAGCAACGCTTCTTTTAAAACATATCTAGAAATAAATAAATCTAAGTTCGTAATTTGCGTAGTAATACCTTCCAATACACCCAATTGATAGGAACAATCGACAAGTAACTGATTGATCACTCGATCATCTTCCGCATCAACATGTGGTACTGGCGGTAGATTTGTCGGTTTATAAGAGTAATAGCTCATATCCCCAGACAATTGTTTTAAATATCTTCCTGCTCTTTCTTTATTCATCAGCGCACTCCTTTCCGTCTTTGTAATTATATCTATTATTTCCGAAAAAGCCAACTTTCGGAAATAAGGAACTAAAAACAACGCTCTTATTTCCGAAAAACGCAAGTTTCGGAAATAAAGTCTCAAAATACTACACCCTTATTTCCAAAACAAAAAAACAATCCCTTAGGATTGCTTCTTCGAGTCCGTCATGACAACCTTCTTGCCATCCACGTTCTTCACTTCCAATTCAATACCATAAATCTCTTGAATCGTATGCTCATTAATCACTTCATTCGGGTCTCCACTTGCCAATACAACCCCATCCTTCAATCCAATAATACAATCGGAATAATGAATCGCTTGGTTGATATCATGCAAGATCATCACAATCGTAAGACCCTTCGTTTGATTCAAATGCTTTACCAACTCTAAAATCTCAATCTGGTAACGAATATCTAAATATGTCGTAGGTTCATCTAAAAACAACGTCTTCGTTCCTTGTGCTAAAGCCATCGCAATCCAAACACGTTGCTTCTGCCCACCTGACAACCTCGATACTTCACGATTTCGTAAATGGGCAATGTTTGTTTCCTGCATCGCCTCTTCAATCGCAATACGATCTTTTTTCGACAATGACCCAAAGCGTTTCCGATACGGCGTACGACCAAAGGACACCAACTTCTCAACCGTCACATCGCTCATCACCGAATTATACTGCTGCACAATCGCAACCTTCTTCGCAAACGACTTCACCGGAATATCATCAATATCCTTGTTATACAACATCACTGAACCACTTTCACGCTCTAACGACTTAGTCATCACCGAAAATAACGTTGACTTCCCACAACCATTCGCGCCCATGATGGTCGTCACTTTACCTTCTTCAATCTCCACATTAATCCCTTTTAGAATCTTGTTTGTGCCATAAGAGAAATGCAAATCCTGCACAACAATCGCTGTCTTATTTTCCATAACTCTTTGACCTCCTTAACAACATAATAAAGAACGGACCACCAATCACCGACATAATAATCGCCGCTGATATCTCATGTGGATACGCAACCGTACGACCAATCGTATCCGCAAGTAAGAACACATTCCCACCTAATAACGCACTAAAGGGAATCAACTTCTTATGATCACTCCCCACAAGCAAACGCCCAATATGTGGAACAATCAGTCCTAAGAACCCAACAACACCAGTTACTGCAGTTGAAATACTTGCCAACAATACAGCAATCAAGGAAATAATAAACCGCAACTTATTCACTTCAATTCCAAGGGAACATGCTGTTCGATCTTCTAACGATAGAATATTCAACGTATCACTAAACATCAACGCCAATGCCAACCCCAACAATACATATGGGAAAAGAATCGACACATCAGACCACGTCTTCATCGTAATGTTCCCATTTACGATCGACGCAACACCACTTGATCCACCACTCATCGCACCAATCGCATTCACAAGGCCAACAAACATCGCATTCACCGCAACACCAACAAGGATAATACGCAATGGACTAAGCCCCTCTTTCCACGATAAGCTATACACCAAACTAAAGGCCAAAATACCCCCTAGAAAGGCAAACAAAGGCGTCAAGAAATACAAACTCGGAACAAGTGCCATCACAAGAACAGCTGCCAAACTCGCACCACTTGAAATCCCAATAATCCCCGGATCTGCCAACGGATTCTTCAATACCGCCTGAAACAACACACCCGATACACTAATCGCAGCTCCCGCTAAAATCGAAATAAAGATACGCGGAAAACGCAAATCATAAATCGTCGCAACCGACTCATCATAGGCCACAAACAACCCATCCATCAATTGCTTAAAACTCACCTGAATACTACCAATGTTCAAGGACACAATAAACAAAACCAACAATCCAATCGTCACAAGCACAAAGGAGAAATAACTCACAGCTCGTTTTCGATTCTCACGTCTTACATCATCATTCAACGTCTTCTTCATAGATGTCCTCCTCTCCATATAGTAGTGGTTCTAGCTCTTCTAAGGCACTTGGATAATTAAACTTCGCAGACATCCCAAAGTTTTGATACGTCAAATCGTAAACCTTACCCTCTTGTACCGCCTTAAAGTGCGACCAAATATCATTCGTTTGAAACTCTTCATCAAACATCTTCACAATCTCATCCGGAAGCGCATGCGCACATCGCAAGATAATATCCGGATTCCGTTGTTTCATATCCTCGGTATTCACATTCAAGAACTCTTGATTACTACCAGCATACACATTCGTACCACCAGCCATCTCAACCAAAGAACCCACATACGAATTCTCCGTCGCAATTATATAACTACCAGGTAAGCCCATAAGAATCATAACCTTCGGACTCTGCTTCCCATCATGCAATGTTCGATATTCCTTCATAAACGACTCATACTTCTGTCGTTCCATCTTCGCTTCTTGACTCTTACCAAACAAGTAGCCAAGCTCATCCATCGATGTATACATTCCTTCCACCGACTTCAAATTCAAAAACGCATACTGACTATTCAATGTCTCAAACTTTGGCTTCAAATCACTAATCAAGGAACTAGGACCTAAAATCCAATCCGGCTTCACACTCGAAACCAATTCCATATCTGGACTCATTGCCAAACCAATCCGCAAACAATCTTCATACCGTCTTGGAAGTACGGTCACATTACTATTTGGAACACCCACTAAATCCAAATCCAAACGATCACAAATCTCCACAACCGCAGGACTTGTCGCAACAATTCGTACCGGATGATCCAATTCATCCACCATACCCCTAGCAACTTCTAATGGATTTCCATCCACACTTACTTCACTTGTCTTATTCGGATGTTGATCCACACAACCTGTAAGCATCGTCATTCCAACAAGCAAAGACAACACCAAACTACTCTTCTTCATCTTCCTCATCGTCATCACAACACTTACCCTTTCCATGAATCAACACAACAAACAATACAAATACAAATAGCACACCACCTACAATGTAATGCACATGGCTAGAAGAACTACTCGCTTGTACATTGCGATCTGTCGATAGAATCAAACCCTTATTCTCACTCACAACCGCGGAGCTACCAACACTCGTCTTCTCCGATGTTCCAAAGTCTTTTACTTCAATATCACACTTTGCCCCATCACTTACATATTGCGGGATAAAGTCCGTATGATTTCCACCAACAATCTTTTCTGGCTTTAAGAAGAAAATAACATCTCTTCCCATCGGTTCAACAAACATCGAAACACGTAATACCGTATCTTCTTTCGGTACCTTACAACAAATCGCATATGTTGTCCCTTTATCATTTTTGCCCTTACTAGCGACAAACGCCGTTGCATCAACAAACTTCTTGCCATCGTAATACTGCACAATATACTTACTCGAAAAATCAATTAAGCCCATCCGAAACGTCAAATAGTAGTTACCCTTCGAAGTATGCTCCAGCAATGCTTCATCAAAGACCGTTCCTTCAACCATCGCTTGACCCGTCACTTCACCATTTTCGCCACCAGCATCTTCAATCTTCTGTGTAATCGGATTCCGATAACTTCTTTGTAATGTTACTGTGGAAAGTGTTTCCTCATAGTCCTTCTTACAACCACCCAAAAGCAGCACGCAAGTCAAACACAAAACACCTATTTTATGCATCAATCCCATATAGTCTCCATTCTAGAAGAAGGCAAGCTTGCGCTTGCCTTTTGTCTTCAATTAAAAGATATGTCGAAGCTTCGCAACCCAAACTGCAACAGCCACAAGAGAAATCGAACCAACCGCTACAGGAGCCGCATAATCCGAACTAAAGATACCACCCTCACTCGCTTCGTCCTCAACAGGCTTACTACCAAGTAAGTTAGAACCATCAAGATCTAATTCCTCTGACATTTCCATGATGTTTTCATCACTTTCTTCCACGTCCCAGTCAAGAATCAAGTCCACATCCTGAGGCGAAGAACCACCCGCAATATCATTCATCACGTCAACTTCAACCGTAGCCTTCAACTTCGTAGGTTTGCCTTCAACTTCAAACGCTACAACCGTCGGGTTACCATCACTGTCTTTTTCAACAACTTCAACCGGCTTACCATCTACCGTCATCTTAATCAAATGACCTTCTAGACTAGAAACCTTCATTGGCTTAAATGTTAGGTAAACCTTATATTTACCATCTTCCAACTCTTCAAAGCGAGCATCATGATCTAAGGCATCGTTACCCATGGACAACTCATCCGTACCAAACTTATGCAATACAGCCTTCACAAGTTTGCCCTTGATTTCCTTTTTACCATCGGCCATTTCAATCGCCTTACTTCCAACACCCTTCGCATTCAACGGAGTTAATGTCGTCGCTGTCTTCAATAGACTTGGAGATGAAAGATTACCCATATCACTTGGCAATCCACTTACCTTACCAAACACAATATCAACAGGCTGTGGATTTGACTTACCAGCAATATCATTCATCACGTCAACTTCAACAACCGCCCCTAAACGATCTGGTTCACCAACCACATCAAACGTCGCCGAAGTCACATACCCATTGCTATCCGTTCCAACAGATGTCGGAGTACCATTCACTTCAAAGCGAATAATATGCCCTTCCATACCACGAATCGTAATTGGCTTAAACTTCAATGTTACTCGGTAACCATTTCCATTCCGAACAATCGCAGCCTGATGCTCAAGCGCCGCATCACCCATGGAATATGTACCTGTACCAGATTTGAACAAGTGTACTTCAACCGTACTCTTATCCTTTACACGATTACCGTCGTCAATACTTGGTCCTTTACGAGCACCATTCATTGGAGGTAATTGCACATTCGGTTGTTGTTTAACACGGTTCGTATTGGAACCCGTATTACGATTCGAGCCACTGTTCAAGTTCGAACCTTGATTCACATTCGTTCTATCATAGGTAGAATCACTCGCAGCACTTGATGCAACCGATTCACTCTTCGCATCTAACGCTAAGCTACTTAGCTTATCATCAAACACAAAGTCAACATCCTGTGGACTTGATTCACCAGCAATCAAATTCATGACATCTACTTCAACATTCGCTCTTACACGGCTTGGATCACCCTTCACCATAAAGGCGATCTCTGTTGGATTTCCACTCGCATCGGTCTTCAAGACTTCTACTGGCTTACCACCAACAGACATTTTAATCAAATGCCCTTCCTCGCCACGTAGTGCTAGTGGTTTAAACTTCGCAAAGATCTTATAGCCATCTTGTAATCTTTCAACACGGGCATAAGGATCTAATGCACCATTCCCCATAGAAAGCTCATTCGTTCCACTCTTCGCAAGGTGAACACGCACCTTATCCTTTACTGGAGCTACAGAACTTCCACTTGTTTCACTAGGCTTAGTCGTTACTTCTACTTCTGGTACAAATGGACCAAACACAAGTTGTGTTTGAATCATTTCTTTCTTACCAGAAATTTGTTCTAATAAATCAATACGAACACTTGAATCCAAACGATTCAATTCATCTGTTGTCTTAAATCCAACAAGAACAGGATAGCCATTTTCACTTTGAATCACATCCACTGGACGTCCTTCGACTTCCATATGTGTAATATGACTTGCACCACTTCCAACTTCAATTGGACTCAATGTTATAAACACTTGTTTTCCATCTTCTGTATTTACATACTTCGCTTTCTTAACAAGCGCCTTATTTCCTTGTGCAACCACATTTGTATTTGGCTTTACAAGATGCACATCAATTTCTTTCATCTTTCCAACTGGTTTACTTGGAGTTGTCGTTTCTGCCGTTTTATCTACAGTTGGCGTCGTTTCAGGTTCTTCCTTCGCAATACTTAGACCCAACGAATCCAAGTCTTCTAAGAACACAAAGTCAACATCTTGTGGATGTGAAAGTCCATCTTTAGGTAATTCATTCATAACGTCTACTTCTACATTCGCAAGTACACGCTTTGGTGAACCCTTTACAACAAACGCCACATCTACTGGACGTCCTTCTTCATCGGTTTTTAGAACTTCAACGTCTTTTCCTTCAACCTTGAACTTTAATAAATGACCAACAAGCTTTTGAACCTTCATTGGCTTAAAGGAAGCCACAATACGATAGCCTTCTTCAACCTTCGTTACCTTCGCAGTTGGAACTAAAGACCCATTTCCCATGGACTTTGTATTTTCGCCCTTTTTGTATAAGGCAACACCAACGGTAGCTTCTGTCTTTGTGTCTGTTGGTGTTTCAACTGTAGGTTCTTCTACTTCAGGTTCTGTTGTGTCTTCTTCAATTGCCTTTACATCTAACGCAATCGCCTTAGACATTACAAGTAATTGATTATGATTTTCTACAACCGCTAGAACAACTTGCTCACCATCCGCAACACTTGCCACATCAAAGCTTGCTTTTCCATTAGTACCAACTTCACCGATCTTAACAATTTGATCATTGTTTAAAACCATCGCAATCAATGGAGATGTACTGCTGTAATCTAGAGATACTACCGTACCTTTACGCTTTTCATTGCTTGTTTGTAAATCAGCTTTTGTACCTTGTACAACCAACTGCCATACATTACTTGTAAGACCTTCAATTGCCTTAAGACCCTTATTAAAGCCTTTATTCGCATCAACAGTCATAATGATATTGGCCTTACTTAAATTCATCGCTGGATACATCGCAGTTGGATCTTTCCAGTCCTGGTTGAATGCTTCAATATTACCCTTTGGTTTTACACCGACTAATTTAAATTTATCTTCATATTCACTAAATTGAAGACTTCGAGACAAGTAGAACTCAAATGTCTTTCTACCTTCTGGAGACGCAAATCCATAAGAAGGATATGCAAGCTCTTTCGCAGAAAGTAAGAACACCTTATCTGTCGTTTCAAATTCCGAACCGTAGATATTGGAGAATGAACCCCAGTTTTCACGAAGATCCATCGTTTCTAATGTCGTTTCCACGATCATCTTCTTTTCTTCTTCAGAGAAGCTATTGTAGAATTCCCCATTCAAATATGTACGGGCATGTGAATCGTTCCATTTCACAGCCTTTTCTTCCGTATTCCATGGAACCATCACGTAATCTTCCGCCATGATTAATAGCTTTCCGGAATCTTCTTCTACATTTGTTTCACGGTTCAAAGATACACCTATATCTAAGACTTTATATGTCTTACCACCAAACTTCACACGAGACCCTTGCCATGGTGCATAGTTTGGATGTGGATTGTTGTCAGGGTAGACATTCCCTGGACGCATTAATCCAGATGTCTTATCCGCAACTATCGACTTATCGTTAAATCCAGCAACGTACATCAATCCCGCACGTGCCGCTCTTAATTCAAGTACTTTCGCATCAATCGTTTCTTGAGTTAATACTGCACGATTTTCTGGCAATAGCACTTCTTTACAATCATTTAGAACACGAAGATATTCATTGAAGGATGCTTCTGTGTAAAGATCTTTGTGATCTTCACTAATCTTTCCTTTCTGTGAGAAATCTTCCTTGATATACGTATCCGCAATATCAATTTCATCTTGCAAGATCTCCGGACGCATACCAGCTACGATGGATGTATAATCCAACACTAAGTCCGTTGGATATTGACGCTCCGCATTCGCAATCGAACTCATTTCTGTACGGAATACACCATCATCTGGATAGTATGGCATCTCAAAGGAACATGTTCCTTCATGGTTTTTATCTACATTCATTGTGAATGGAATCGTTCCACCATCTTTGTGGTAAATTTTCAAATCACGAATTGCTTGACGCCCTTGGAAATCCGAATAAGACCCAAGTTCAAGCGTAATCGTACTTTTACCATTCTCTGTTGAAACACGTGCCCAAGGCTTCACAACCATCTTATCGGTTCCTGGAGGATGGGCAAAGGCAGAATTGGCTTCTACACGAATAAAGTGTAACGAATCTCCTTCAAATGGATTCGCTAACTTCTCACGAAGCTTACTATAACCCCTTAAGATTGCTAAATACTTTTCAGCAGGATCGGCCATTGTTGGCATTGCCTTCACAGCCGCATCATATGATTCTTTTGATTTATCGTAGAATTCTTTTCCTTCTATCTTTTCGTTCACTTTTGCAATTAAACTGTTTAACGCTTCTTGGTTCGTACCAGCTTCAGTAATATTGGAAACACTGAATCTTACCTTGTTATCCATGATATTGGAATAGATATGGGCACGATACACATGATCCTTCACACCCTCTGGTAAATCCACAATCAATAAACCATTATTTCCAGAAGTAAGAATAAATTCTGTATTCAACGCAGTTTGATCTGTGACACCATCATTCACATACAAGGTTAACCCTGTACAGTAAGAATTCGCCCCCATAATCTCTGTCACTTGGAAATGCACCAACAAATGATCCACGCCATCCGCTGTACGAATGACTTCCGCATCGTTAATCAATACAGGAGAAGCCATTGAAGGCGTTCCATCCTGTTCATTATGCAACAGGTTGACCTTACAATTACGGAATCCAACCGTTTCAACACTTGGCTCTACTTCTGGCACAGTCTCTTCAGAAGCACCTGTTTCTACATAGGTACCATCTTTAAAGATAATCTTCACTTTCGCATCTTTTGTATTCCCAGTTTTCTTCAGTGCAGTTAAAACACGACCTCCACTTGTATTTAGGAAATTCGTAACCCATGTCGCTGCAAGCGTACTCATCGCACGATTCTTCGCATCCGGTTCTGCAGCTTCTACAAACTCTTCACCGTTGATGATAATTGTATGAATGTTATCGTACGTAAATGATCTCTGTTCAAACCCAGCTTTTGTCTTAAACGCTTCTAAGTCTGTGAAAAGAATACCCCACTTCTCACTCCAACCAGATTCTTCTTCATAAAAACCAGCAAATTGAATCCCAAAGGATGTCTCTTTTTTCAAAGTCTCAGGTAACGCAGGCACTTCAACCGCAGGTTCCGTCACCTCAGGAGTTGTACTTCCCGTTGTTGTAGAAGTTTCTTCTGTTGTGGCAGTTTCTTCCGTTGTACCTGTCGATTCACTACCAGCAGTAGCAGTTTCATCAACTGCAGGAGTCGTTTCTTCTACCGCAGGAGTTGTTGTCCCTAACTTTTTTGCACGTTCTTCCGCAGACATTGTATTTGTGACTGAAACACGTGCAATCTTTCCATCTGGCATATAACATTCCAGCACAAAATCATCTAAACCTACTAGAGGCAGAACTAAATCTTCCTTAAATGTTTGGAACGTAGAATTACTTTCTCCATTCCCATAATTCGAAGCCTTTAATCCTGCATCCTTTACTGACATAATTGGACCGCCATTCACACGAATATATCCAGTCAATAAGAATTGATCACGATCCAATGCAGTCATATACGGCTCACCGGTTTTATAATTCATTTCTTTGAATGATATTTCGAATAATACATTCCCAGAATAATCCATCTTCAACCGCGTTCCATACGACCCGGATTTCAAAATATACTTCGTTGACGCTTCAGCACTCGCAAAGTCTGGCGTCGATCCTGCCGCAAAGACAGTCGTTGTTGTGATTTGTGTTGCCATCGATAAAACAAGCATAATGGACATCACAATGTTTAAGCATTTCTTACTAAGAGATTTTGCCATAACTCACTTTCCTTTCCTCTAGTGATTCTTGTTGGTTCATACATGATTTAACACGAGACACGTCGTACAAATAACCTTAAATTTACATCTTGAGGTTAAAAAAACGTGTCTACTTTTTGTGATAAATCCTTTAATCTACACATATCTAACTCTATAGTTAGTGCGACTTAACAATTAAATCATAAAGTTAGTTCAATGTCACTAACTTTGATCTAGAATTATGGCATTTTAAAGTAAAAAATCACCCGATTTTTATAAACCAGGTGACCTTTTTTCTATTCGTTGTACAAACGCTTCACAGCCGCTTCTACATCTTGGTAAATACGCTTCTCATCCAATGTCATAAATTGCCCATTTTCATACAAAATCGTACCATCAACCATCGTCATACAAACATCACTTCCCTGTGCCGAATACGCAATCAAGGAAATCGCATCTAAGTTTGGCTTTAAGTGTGGCTTATTCAAGTCTAAGGCAATCAAGTCTGCCTTCTTACCAACTTCAATACTACCCGTATCATTACGCCCTTGAAGCTTCGCTCCATTCACCGTAGCCATACGCACAACATCCTTCGCCTTCACAATCGTTGGATCATTCGTATACCCATTGTGAATGACACTTGCTAAATGCATTTCTTCAAACATATTAAGGTTGTTATTGGAGGCAGTACCATCGGTTCCAATCGTTACATTAATACCCATGTCTAACATCTTTTGAATCGGCGCAAAGCCTGACCCTAACTTCATATTCGAAGTCGGATTATGGGCAACACTTACACCCTTCTTCTTCATAAGTTCTAAATCGGAATCTTCGACCCAAACACAATGTGCCGCATGCGTTGGTAAATCAAACAACCCACAAGAATCAAACCACTCGGCAGGAGTCATTCCATATTTCTTCTTACACTCTTCATGTTCATGCTTTGTTTCCGACATATGGATATGCATTCTAGCACCCATCTTCTTCGCATCATTCACATAGCCTTCGACATATTCCTTACAGTTTGTATACTCGGCATGCACACTAAAATCCACTAACAAACGCCCATTGGCTGTATTATGGAAATTCTCATAGAACGAACAAGCAATCGGACCTCTTCCAAACTCTTCGTAAGAAACCCCATCTTCATACCCAGCCATTACACGACATAGATTTGCTTTGATTCCACATTCTTGTACCAACTTTGCACAAATCTCAGGCTCCATATACATATCGGTAAAGGAAGTCGTACCACTGGCAATCATTTCCAATAACGCAAGCTCATATCCTGCCTTAAAGTCTTCTAACGTCAAACGTTCTTCAATTGGGAAAATCGTATCAAACAACCAACTCTGCAAGCTTAAATCACTTCCTACCCCGCGTAACAACGTCATTGCTGTATGCGTATGCGTATTAATCAAACCTGGCATCACAAGCTTACCAGACATATCCTTCACTTCATCATACGCTTCACTTGGTTCAACATCTCCAACATACACAATCGTATCGCCATCAATGCCAACAAAGCCATCTTTTATAAAATGAAACTCGTCATTAACAGTCTCTAATACCCCACAATGCGCTAATAATCTTCTCATAGTTTCTCCACCTCTATACACTTCACAACGTCATATAAGTATGCACTAAACGGCTTTTGAATCGAACTTGCGACCTCATTCACTTCTTCAATCGTAAGTGGCTGATCCAAAACACCCGACGCCATGTTTGATACAAAGGATATACCAAGAACCGGCAAACCACAATGCGCAGCCGTCAAACTTTCACTCACACAAGACATCCCAACAACATCCCCACCAAGCATACGAATCGCGCGAATTTCAGCCGGTGTTTCAAATTGTGGACCCTGCATAAACCAATACACACCCTTATGTACCGTCAAATTCGAACGCTTACAACAAGCCATTGCCACCTCTAACAAGTATTTATCATACATATTCGTGACATCCACAAACCTAGGACCTAAGGCATCCTCATTCTTTCCTCGAAGCGGACTATACCCACTAAACATCACATGATCTTCCACCAACATCAAATCCCCTGGCTTATACTCCAAATTCACACCACCAACCGCATTGGTAAGAATCACACACTTCGCTCCAACAAGCTTCATCACACGCATTGGAATCGCTAACTCTTCAAACGAATAGCCCTCATAGGAATGAAAACGACCACTCATACAAAGCACACGCTTATCCGCCATCTTTCCATACAAAAGCTTCCCCTCATGCCCAACATTTGTCGTCTTTAAAAACCCAGGAATCTCTTCGTAAGGAATCACAGTCACATCGACCAAACTTTCCTTCAATGGCCCTAAGCCACTTCCTAACACAATCGCAAGATCCACTTGCCCTTGAATCCTCTTTTGAATATACTCTGCCGCTAATTCATAGTTCTTCATAAGCCCTCCCTTTTGCACTACAAACCATCTCTTATATTCTTTACATAATTCAATTATAATAAGACTTAGAACAACAAAAAAGCACAAGTATGCTAGAAAGAAGGTAATTATGGACTTTTACAAAATGCAAACCCAAATTAATGCCCACCTAACCACGCAAACGGAAACCGACATCGTCTATCTTCTTTCGACAATGAAAACCTGTAAAAACATACCCGACAGTGACATCATCCTCGATTACTGCACACAACTCTTAGAAACCCTTACGCCCGAAATGCGCAAACGCCACCGCAACAAGCTCATTTCAACATGCCTAATCGACTATGAAACCACTCTTTCCACCATCCAACAAGCCATCGCTCAAAAAGACACCAAAGAAGCCGAAAAACTACTAAAACCACTCCTCAAACAAGCAACCAAAATCGACTACTTCCAAAACACCGACACCATTTCTTACTACTCCTTCCAAAACCCATATGAAAAACAACTCTACATCCAACACTACAACCCAAAAAACATCCTCTTAGTAACCCCAATCCCATATAGCTCTTTATACTTCCAACTCGGTGAATTACACATCCTAAACGAAGACTACGACGAAGCCCTAACCGCATTCAATCAAGCCCTACAACACAACCCCGTCGATGAACTAATCCATAGCCGCATCGTCTATGTCTTAAGCAAACAAAACGAACTCACAAACTTCATGGACCAAGCCACAACCGCCTACACCTTCGCCTACACGAAAGAAGCCCTCGCTCGCTGTTTCTACCACATCGGCTGGTATTGCAGTACGAAACGCTATTACGACGAAGCCAAAGTCTTCCTAACGGTATCCCTTAGCTACAACGACACAAACGTCGCAGAACGCGCATTAAAAAAACTCGCCGACAAACTCGACGAACCAATCACCACCCTCAGCAAAGACCAACAAACAAAAGCCACCTCTTACCTACAAAAATACAACCTCGACTTTTCCCCATCCCTACTTGTCTTAGACACCTACCAAACCCTCATCAATGACGCCCTCGACCACAACCAACACGACCTTGCCAAACAATACGAAACCCTATTAAGCATTCTACTCTTTGAACAAGAACCAACCCAACAAGTCGAAATCCCATTCGTAGATATCCTCAAAGAAGAAGAAAAACCAAAAGAAGAAATCCCAACCAACAAACTCCAAGAAATCCTCATCCTCATTGAAAGCGGCCTAACAAACAATACCGTACACGATATGAGCTACCTTTTAGAACAGGCTTCCCTCTATAAAAACTCCCCATACAATATCCCTGTCTACCTACAAATCAAAGACTGGCTACTACCACTTTTAAACCAAGCCAACAAACGCTCCTATCTAAGACTTTTAGATGACGCAAGCTTTGACTACAACACCATCCTCAAACAAATCCAAACCCTCATCACAAACAAACAATACGAACAAGCCGAAACCATCCTAACCAAACTCATCCAACGCCTAGAAGACGATAACCTCTACCAAGAAGAAGAAACTATCCTCTACTTCTCCTTCCAAAACACCTTCGAAGGCTACTTATACAAAACCTTATTACCAACCACCAAAACCATCACACCAACCCTGATCCCATATTCCACCATTTATGCATTATTAGGTGATGTTTTACTCAAACAACACTCCTTCCATAAAGCATTAGCCCAATACGAAACCGCTCTAAAATGGAACCCTGTAGACGCAAACCTCTTCAATACCTACACACGTCTTCAAGCCAAACTTCAAAACCCGAAAAAAGCCTTCACCTTCGCACAACAAGGCTACTTCATCGCTTACACCCCAAAAGATCTAAGTGAAAGCTTTGCCAACATCGCCCTTCTATTACACCTGGAACACAAAGTCGATCATGCCAAAATCTTCGCTTTAAGATCTTTAGCCCACTACGACAATAATGCCGCCTTAACCCTGCTTAAAACAATCGCCAAGCAAACCAAACAACCATACGATTCCTTCACCAAGCAACAAATCCTCGATACCATAACCTACGCCAAAACCAAAGACCTAAACCTCACCCCATCCACCTTTATTCTAGATACCCTAAACACTTACCTACAAACCCTCGATTCCCAAAACACCAGCGAACAAAATCACATCAAATCCCTCATCCAAAACCTAAACAACCCAATCCACAACGAAACACTCCCAATCCTCAAAGAACCACCACTTCCAATCAAAGAAACCAAACAAGAAGAAACCCTGCAATGCATTCTCACAAAAATCGGAACCACCATCACCGGTGACATTTCAAAAGACGAACCATTCCTTGAAGAAATCAAACAAACCTACCAAACCCATCCAAACTACCAAGAAATCCTCGCCTTTATTAATCACGTCTTACAAACCGTAAAAGACGAAGACAACAACCAAACCACCTACATCCAAAACTCCATCAAAGACGCAACCTACCTCATCGAACAAAACGACCTCACTCCTGCAAAAGCCACCCTAGATGCCCTCTTAGAAACCCTACAACCTCAACTCAACACCCTCAACGAAACCCTAGGAACCACCTACTACTCCTTTGAAAACGACATCGAACACCAAATCTTCGATGAACAAACACAAGCCATCCAACCAACCTTCACAACAAACATCCCCCTTTCCACCATCTATTACCTCTACGCCAAAATCGAACACCCAAAAGAAAACCTTGAAAAAGCCTTAACCTATAACCCAGTGTCCACCAAAATCCTCTTCGCTTACCTTGATCACTCACCTAACTACCTACAAACCCTCATTCAGCTCTACCACGTCTCTTACACCAAAGAAGACTTCGCAAAGACCCTTCTTCTATTTGGTCTATACTTCAAAACCCAACAAAACAACACCTATGCCCGCCTCTTCTTAGATACCTCAAACACCTTTGAACCATCCCTCTTAGCCCTAAACGCCCTCAAAGAACTTCCAGAAGAGCTCCTCACACCAAACGACATTCTCACCATTCGTACCACCCTCAAACAACAAGGCTTTGACATTTCCGCCTCCAAAGAAGTCGTCGCCTCCCTCATTCACCTTGCAAAAGACGAACAAACAAAAGGCCACAATGAACAAGCCAAAACCTACTACACCCTTCTTTACACCCTCATTCAAGACGAAACCATCAAACAACTCATCGATTCTCTCTAAGAAGCTACTCACCTAGCTTCTTTTTCATTTCCCAAACAAAAAAACCGCCATCAGCGGTCTATTTCACAAACGTATACACAATACGCTTTCCACTAAGAACAGACTGTGTTTCATCAAACGCATACCCATCCTCACAAAAAGCCATTAACTCTTTATAATCTTGAATCTTTTTCTTTGCAATATAGCGAACCATCATGCCCCGTGCCTTCTTACTCGCCGTAGACATGACCTTCAATCCCTTGTCGGTTTTCACCTGAAAAACAATCGACACATATGTTTCATCCTCTAAATACGGCTCCACACACTTCGCATACTCATTGCTTGCAAGATTCACAATCACATCGTCCTTTAAAGCACGATAAATCGAATCTCCATAATAGGCATACAAGTCCTTCTTACCAGCAATCGACACTTTTGTAAGCATCTCTAACCGATATGGACGAATCCCATCGAGTGGTCTTACCACCCCATATAAACCAGATAGAATACGAAGATGTTCCTGAAGGAAGGAAATCGAATCATAATCTAAACTGATTGCATCAATCGCCTTGTATTGCATACCAGAATAAGCAAATAATGCCGGCATCTTCTCTAAGGATTCAAATGCTTGGTACCGTTGCACATTCAAAGACGCCAACGTTTCATTCACCTTAAACAACTTCCCTAACGCATTTGCATCATACGTTTTTAATACCTCTACAATCTTCTTTGTAGAGTCTATAAACATCGGTTCATCGACAAAGCTCTTTTTTACTTCGTTGAACCCCTTCGCTGGAGAAATAAAGACAATCATCGTTTCACCTTACGATCAAACACTTCTGGAATCGATGTCTTAAACACAACAACCAAAGACACCACAACGCCAAACAATGCCTGTAACACTTGGAACGGCAACTTTAACATCGCCGCTTCATACGTCGCATAGATCATCGCTCTACCATACGTATAGCCACCTACCATCACAATTGCACCAACAAGCACCGCCACAAGACAATGTGTAAACGACTTACGACTACCATCCTGATTATGAGCAAGCTTACTAATCACATAAGCTTGTAACCCATGTGTGACAAGCGACACAAACATTGGGGCAGGATAAAAAATCGCATCCCCTAAAAACGCCCCAATCCCACCAGCAAGCAACGCCTCCAATGGATTTAGCAACAACGCTCCTGTCACAATCACCATATCATTTAAATACAAATGACCCCCAGGAACCGGAATCCCAAACGAACTCAACGCAATGGTCAACGCCATAAACATCGCCGTCATTGTAAAACGAATCATATTCTTATCTTTCTTCATATCATCACCGCCCCTATTGTACGCAATAAACCCAAATAAGAAAACAATAAGACTCATAGAAACTATACATTCACAAACTCAACACAAATACAACAAAAATCCCATCATTATCGCCAATCCTGTCATATGATAGGTGATTATATATATATATATATATATATATATAATTAAAAAGTCCAACAACTCGTTACAAATGTCTGCATATTACTTGTATATGTAAATTTCATGCAATATCATTAAAGAGATTGTTAAGACAAAAACACGCACGAAAGGAATATGTTATGAACTTAAAGAAACTGAAAACAACAAGTCTTGCGCTTCTTGCAAGTACGATGTTACTGCAGGGAGTAAACACATATGCAGAAGAACCTCCCACAGAAGTCAAAGTCGCATCAAACTTTGAACAACCTGAAAAACACGATGAATATTACAATGACTTCTACACAAGCTTCACAGATAAAGGTGGACCAGTAAACGCAACAGATCCAGCGTTTACGAACCCAGAAGAAAAGGACTACACAGCTGTAGATAACGTTCGAAATCAATTAGATTCACGACCAATCCAATATGCAGGAGACGACCAACAAGGTGGTGCCCTTCTTTGGAAATACGTTGAAAACGAAACAGACGGATACCATAAACTAAACATCGGTGTAAAAGGTTCCAATAAAAAGCAAACGAACAATGCAGACATCGACCTAATCATGGTTCTAGATAACTCTAACTCCATGTACTATCCTGATGGAATCCTAGACGCAGATGGCAATCAATCTAAGCGTATGGATATCTTGAAGAATACCCTCTTTGAAGGTGGCTTCTTCAAATCATTAAACGATGGATCTAGAAATGTGAATGTCAATGTCATTCCATTTACATCTCGCTTACAAAACGGTGAAACTCATAAAGTTCCTAACTACCTTTACACTTACATCTTAAGTCAGAAAGATGCATTATGTACCCTAACAGGGACCTATCCATGTACAGCTGCAGAAGTCGCAGCTGGCTACCAAAGATACTTTAGAGATGCCGGAAAATTCCATACACCAGAAGAATGGAAAAAGAAATTATATGTTGATGTTGCATTCCCAGACAATCGGATCGACGCTTCAATTGATTCCTTTGTCAATAACGGCGCAGGCGAACAAAAGTTCAAAGCTATCGATAAACTTACTACGACAGATAAGCTCAAACAACAATGGATTGATAACGGTGCTCCGATCACTAATAACGACTTCGCCGCCGATGTTACAAACCCGGCTTATTTCGGTGCGACTTTCTTAGACGCAGCCATTGAAGAAGCTGAAAAGAAACTTACTACATTAGAACAAACACGTCCTAACAGTAAGAAAATCGTTCTAATCGTCAGTGACGGTGCACCTACAATCGCAACCAAAATCAAAAACTACGAAGAAGGAACCTTTGAACCACACTACTTACCAGATGGAACACCAAATGATATGGGTGCTGGTCAATTGTTTGGTAGATTCAATGATGACAATGCACTAGGCAAACACGGTGTTGATTACGTAACCGAAGATGGCGTGAAGATCATTACAATGGGTAATGCGTCAGTCGTTCGCGGTAAGAACATCCGTAAGAATCATAAAAACGTAGGCCTATACGCATTAGGAATCTCGCTGAAATCTGACCCTAAAGCCCACGTTACCAAAGAACAAACTACAAACCTATTAATCGATACAACCGATACTACACTATACAATCCAACCACTAAAACAGGTCGTGTATACTTCCCTGAAAATGGTCCGGAACTAGCAGATAGCTTCAAAGACCTTGCGACGGAAATTCTAAGTACAGCAGGTATTCAAGAAGAAACGTTTATCGATAACATCGGTGAAAACGTTGAACTTAAATTAAACGATTCAAACACTCCAGTTTACGAAGTACAAGCATCTTCAAACGATTTAAAAACAAAGATTGAAAAACAACTTGCAAAGCACTTCGAAACTGAGAAAAACGCATTCAAAGTAGAAGATATTACGCTCGCAGAAAGAGACTGGTTCAACATCTCTTACTACGTAAAACCAAAAGACACACATACAAATGGTGAATGGTTAGACACAAACGGCGAAGCACATATGGGAAATCGTAACTTCCCAAAACCTGCAATTCGTAAGTTCTTACCAAAAGCACAACCTTCTACAACAAAGGACTACCAAGGTCGAGCACAATACTCACCAATTACAATCGAAACAAACAAACTAGACCCTAAGAATGCTAATATTCTAAACATCTATACAGACTCCGAACAAGCACCAGCACAAATCAATAAAGATTCTATTTGCTTGATGAACGGGGACGATGAAATTCCAAATATTGAAACAGCAGAAACCGATGAAGACAACAATAACGCTCCAATTACTGTTCTTTCCAAGGCAAATGCTTATAAAAAAGGAACAACGGAAAAAATTGGAGAATATACACTCTTCAAAGATGCCGCTGGCAATTACCAAATCAAATTCAAACCAAATAAAGATTTCCACGGTGAAGTTGAACCAGTGAAAATCAAAGCGAATAACACAGGATACGCAAAAGACGACGGTTCCTTTACTCATGTCGGCTCTTGCACAACCACTTACACCCCACTTGTAGAAGCAGCTAGCCCAACTGCCTTACCTTCTAAAACAAGAGGCCCACAAGGTGTAGAACAAACATCAGAAATCATTCTTGCAAAAGATGGTGAAGATACAACACTAAACTTCATTCGAACAGATGTGAAAGCAGTTGAACCAGATCAAGATTACAATATCGATCCATCTTCTATTACACTTCTTGATGCGAATGACAACCCTACGAACGTTCCTGTCGAAGTATCATTAAACGATGGTACGAAAGTAGGAAAATATGAACTTCGTAAAGACGGTGGCAAAATATCCATTGTCTTTACACCAGTTGATACCTTCCTTGGAACAGCTCCTTCTGTTAAGGTACGTGCAAGTGATTCTCATGGCATTTCTGTTGAGACCACCTATACACCAGAAGTATACGCAGTCACTCCTGATGCAACTGCTTCTACAACAGAAGATATTCAAGGAAAACCTCAAGACTCTACGATTGTAATTGGTGAAGATAATGATTCTACAACAGTGAATCTAATCCCAGGGAATCCAAAGGTTGAAATCAAGAAAGATTCCATCACCTTATTAGACGGAAACAAACAACCATCTAAGAAAGTTGAAGTATTCACAGAGAAAGGTGAGAAGATTGGTGAATACACATTAGACGGTATGACCATCACTTTCACACCTGAAAAAGACTTCGTTGGCAAAGCCCCAAGTGTAACCGTTCAAGCAAAAGACAAATTCGATAAAGTCGTCACGACAACTTATACACCTACCGTAATTGGCGTTAAACCAACTGCTTTACCATCCAAAACAAGTGGTAAACAAGGACAATTACAAACCTCAAAAGTCGTTCTAGGAAATGACACGTATGATAAAACAGTCAACTTCTTAGAAGGACACACAGATGTAAAGATTGATTCAACCTCAATTACCCTATTAGACGCAAACAATCAACCATCTAAGAAAGTTGAAGTCTTCAAAGATGGTAAGAAAGTAGGAACGTATACATTGCGTATTGAAGGAAATGAAACTTACATTGACTTCCAACCAGAACCAAACTTCCTAGGCGTAGCTCCAGCTGTTAGAATTCAAGCAAAGGACAAACTAGGAACGATCGTTCAAACAACCTACACACCAACCGTCATTGGAGAAGTACCACCTGTTAAAAAGCCATCTACACCTGTTGTAGAACACCATGTAACACAAACACGTGTACCTTCAACAGGTGACGAAAGTGGAATTCTGCTCTACGTAAGCCTATTTACACTATCCGTAATCGGTATTGCATACGGCATGAAACGTTCCATCAACTAACAAATCAAGACTAATTTGTACATATGTACAAGTTGGTCTTTTCTTTTACAAATACCATCACATTTTCTTATAACTATGCCACTATTATACATTTTACATTTTCTCTATTATTCAATATAATTAAAATTAGACACGTATTATTTACAATTAAGGAGTTACAACGTATGGACCGAACACAAACCGAATTATTAAATTCAATCAAAGAAAATCTTAGTGGCGAAAAAGCACTCGACTTACCAGTCATCATGAAATACATCACATCCTATTCAAGTTACGAAGGATATGAAGAATTCATCTACGCCCTAGGAGATCTTGCAAAGTCCTACTTAAGTGACGAATTCAAACAAGACTTCTCTTTAAGCATTGAAGTCTATGCCTTTGACTACTTCACAAAACTCGACGCCATCGAACATCTTATGAATCGAAGACAATACGACCTCGCCTTTACTGGTTTAGAAAAAATCTTCGAACACCTAAACAAACGACACCTCCCACTTCTACAAGAAGCCTATGGGAACCATCGTTGTTTTACCGATGAACTCCAATACCACTTATATAAAGATGCCGCAAAAGTAACCGACGTCTTAAATATCCCAATTCCATACGATCTTATTTATCTGTATCACGCAGCTTGTTTAAAACACACTAAAAACCACAAAGAAGCACTGATCGAATGTGAAAAAGGTCTATCCTTTGACCCAGTTTCAAGCGATCTATACTTCTTAAAAGCCACTTGTTTAAAGCAACTCAACAGACAAGAAGACTACTACGAAGCACTTCGCTTATCTCTTTACTTTGCATGTACAAGAGCAGCTATGAGCCGCTACTTACTTGAGCTAGCCTTCATTGCCCACAAAGACAACCAAAGAGCTATTGCCCATGAAATGTGCAAGCGCTCCATTGCCTATATGAAATCCTGTGATGCCTTTGATTTACTCGAAGAAACCGAAGGCCTACCAGTCACAATCGAACGCTTAGAAGACTACTTCAAGCAATTAAACTTCAAACTCGAACCAAACCCATTCGTCATCCAAACCGCAAATACCTTAATCAAACAATATCAAGCAAATGGCAACTTAGAAGCCGCAAATGAATACCAAACCATGGTAAACCATTTAACAAACAGAAAAAAAGAAGGAAACTAATATGCAACTCGAACAATTCTTAGAACAAATCCAAGCCGACACTTACGACTTAGACAAACAATTCAACCTCGTAAGTAACGCCCTACAATCCGAAAACTTCGATGAAACCCTCGTAAACCTAGACACCATCCTTGACCACTACAAAGACATCGAACAACAAATCGATACCTTTGAAAACAAACACTTCTACCACGTAAACAATGACATCGAAGAATACTTCGTAGACCATTTAGAAGAAAACGAATACGTTGTCTATATCCCAATCCCATTTGAAGACATCTTCTACCGTTACGCCTTAACCTACTACATGATGTACGACATAGACCGTGCCCTTGCAAGTATCAAAATGGCTGAAAAATACAACCCTGTATCCTGCGACATTCAATACCTACATGCCCTGATCCTCATTGAAGAAGGAAACTTCGAAGATGCCATAACCCTCTTAAAAATGTCCCAACACTTCACCTTCGAACCAAACGACCTTTACCGCATCTTTGCAAGCTACGCAAGAATCGCTTACTTCGAAGGAAACTTTGACGCCGTTACAAACATCTTAAACAAACTCCCACAAGAATCCTTAGATGAAGACGTCTTAGACATGCAACAAACCATCCACCATGCCTACAATGAAGGACATGGAACCTTTGAAGAATTCACCAACAAATACAACCTCACATACCACGCCGATGAACAAACCATCAACGCCCTAAAAGACTTCAGTCAATCTTACAAAGAGAAAGAAGCTCTTACAAACCTCATCCAACAACTTCAAGAAATCTAACATAGGTCACAGCCTATGTTTTTCTTTTCCCATATTTGTTTTTTACAAACCAGTGATACACTAAAAGATATCTTTTTCAGTCAATCTTCAGAAAGAATACGCTGAGATATGGTATTCTATACGTATCAAATGAGGTGAACTTATGGTAGTAAATCAAGAAATAATCAAAGAAATCGAACAAACCCTATTAACCATAGAAGACGATGCGGCCTACCTAATCGACCGCATGTATGAATCTAGTTCCAACAACAACCAAGAAGACGCCTACGCCTGCTTTGAACTACTCAAACGCTACTTTAACGGCGAATTCGAACAATACCCAGCCTTGTTATTTGATGATTGTACCTATCACTATTATGAACACATCGACAAAGTCATCGAACTACAAGACAAACAAGACTTCCAAAGCATGATCGACGAATTAAACCAAATCCTCGACCACATTGCCGAACAAAAACTAATCCCAATGGACTCGGTAAACAACTTCAATTGTTTCAAAACCTACTTTGAAGAAGCCCTTTACCGCAATGACCCAAACAAAAAAGATAAAAACTGCCCATCGGTCATCCCGTTCGATACCATCTACTCGCTTTACGCAGCCGCATACTTCGGTATTCATAAATACAAAAAAGCATTGGCATGCATCCAAGAGGCAGAACGCTGGAACCCAACAAGCTGCTGTATCCACTATACACACGCATCAATTCTGTGCGTACTAGGCGATCGGATCGGTTATATGAAACAACTCGTTAAAGGCTACCAATGTGCCTACACCACAAAAGATGTCGCTTCCTTCTACCACGACATCGCCTGGGTACTTTACGAAGACGAAGACTATGGCACTGCCCTAATCTTCCAATCCTGTGCCCAACACTACGACACAAGCGATGCCAACGTGCAATTCACAAAAGAAATCGCCAGTCACACCCAAGGCCCACAAGACCCAAAAGCAGCCGTTTATAAAAAACGTGCCGCCAACCTATGTAAACAATTCGACTTCACCTTCTCACCTGCTAAAAACGTCATCGACCTATTACGCAAAAAGATCGATCACATTGAACCAATTGAACCAGGTGAATTCGAAGACCTATTAGAAATCTACAGTGAATTAGAAAAGAAGATGAAGCGTTAATCGTTTCATTCTTTTCTTATAAAGGAGGAAAACCATGCTACCAAAGAATACATATCTTAACAAACATCCACTCGAATACGCCATCCTAAACGACTTCTACAACCGTAATAGCGACCTAATCTACCAAGACGACACTACAACCCTTGTATACAACAAACAATACGACCTCGCCTTCCACATCGGAAAACCAATCGACCATCCACTTTTAAAAACCTGCCGCCTCATTCAAACAAACTGCAAAGAGCTAAACGATACGCTCTTACAAGCAAACACCTGCACTTCCACATTCCCCGTTTATACAGCAATCTACACCAAAGAACACATCGATATCCCACCTCTAAACGATGTCACAACACGACCTCTTACCCCAAACGACTTACCCTATGTACTAGCGAACTACGACAACCCAGGGAACGATGAAAAACACCTACTCGAACGAATCGAAGAAGGCATGCTAGGGCTTGTAAAAGACAACACCCTCATTGGCTTTATAGGAATCCATGAAGAGGGCACAATGGGATTTCTGTACATCGATGAAACACAGCGTCACAAAGGCTATGCCTACTTCTTAGAAGCGACACTGATTCAATCTTTGCTCAACGAAAAAAAGCTTGCCTATTGTCAAATTGCCACAACAAACAAAGCTTCCATTGCCTTACATCAAAAATTTGCATTCACCTTCCTAAACGACACCTACTATTGGTTAGGAAAAGGATGGTAAAAGCCGCCATATCCCTAATATAGCGGCTTTTTTATTTGATTTCTTCTTAAAAATTATAGAGTAAAGTTTTATTTACAAGAACACTTTTCTTGACATAAATGATTTATTTAAAAACCTCTAAGGGTTTGAATTACATCTAATTATTATGTAGATAGTTTGCGCTGGTAGTTTATTTTTTAATCTTCTTCTTTAATGCGATAACCAACACCACGGACTGTATCAATGACTTCGCCCTTGTCACCAAGCTTCATACGAAGAGAACGCATGTGTACGTCAACCGTACGCGTTACACCATCATACTCATGACCCCAGATACGAAGTAGTAATTGATCACGAGAATACACCATCCCTGGATGTTCCATTAGTAAACGAAGGATTTCATATTCTTTTAGTGTCAATTCGATGAACTCATCTCCTACAATACATTCATGCTTTGCAGGAATCATCTTGATTCCTTGGTAAGAAATGACTTCTTCATGTACAGGCTCAGCTCTTCTAAGAACAGCATTCACACGCGCAACCATTTCCATCATACCAAATGGCTTTGCTATGTAGTCATCTGCTCCAGAATCTAATGCAATCACCTTATCGTATTCTGCTCCCTTTGCAGATGCGATAATAACTGGAATATCATGCCACTTAGGATTTGCACGTAATTCTCTTAGGATCTGTATTCCATCTTTTCCTGGCAACATAACTGCCAAAATAATCAAGTCCGGACGACTTGTTGCAAGTGCCTGGAAGAATTCTTCCCCATCTTCAAACCCTCTTGCGTCAAATCCGGTTGTTTTTAACGTGTAAGTTTCGATCTCGCGAATACTTTCGTCATTTTCAACAACAAAAATCATTTATAGTTCTCCCTTCACATGTGAACTGTTTTCCCTAAAATTTACAGTACCAACAAATACCACTTGGTTATGCAAAGATGTTCACGACTTCATTTTAACGCAGTTACTAAATATTACAAGAAGTTTATTAAAATTTTTGACCGCTAGTCGAATTTTCTTAACATTTCCGTTAAGTCCTTTACAGAGTCTTTATTCTTTGTCGCATAGTCAATTATCGATACCCTATTATGTATAACTAACTCCTCTAATCCGGCTAGAATATCGCCTCTATCGTACCTACAAACAATCGCATTACTTTCCTTCATAATCCGGTAACTCGGAGATGTTTTTACGGTAATACCAAGCGTATTTTTCGCAAGTAAAGAATATTCAAGAATTTTACTCGGCAAGTAAGGTTGAATCGTACTTTCATCGACAATCGTATCAAACAACAACACCGCATCACTTTGTTGCATCTTAGAAATACAAGCATCATACGGAATCTTCTTATGCACTTTAAACACATCATCCAACCCTAATGCATGAATCAACTTCAAATCACTCTTACGGAATTCCCCATACTGCTCAATACGTAACTTCACATCCGGATACTTTTTCACAAATAACGAAACTGCCTCAATAAACTCTTCAATCAAACGCAAGCCATACACACGCCCAAAATGCGACAAGACAAACACATCATCTTCTTTCTTCGTTTCTTTCAAAGGCAATAACGTATTCCATTCTTCAATATAATTCAACGGCACAATAACACACTTCTTACGAATCTCTTCTTCAGTCAACTTTCCAAAGTACTTCCTATATTGTTCAATCATGAAATCTCGTTGTTCCGGACAGATAAACACCAACACATCCGCATGTTCAAAGGCATCTCTTTCATCTTCATCAACCACGTAATACTTACAATACAAGTTAAAACAAACCTTCTCCACAAGCATATAAGAGTCATAGGTCTTTTGATCAAACTTATAAGGACTATGATTGATTGGATCTGAGAAACTTGCAATCCATGTAATATTTGGATTCTTTTCCTTCAATGCCTTACCAACCCGTATGGTGTAACAAGGAAAGGAATTCGTATACACCAAAGGCTGTCCATCATACAATGCAATCGCTTTTTTCACATAACGATCCATATGCCTTAAACCCTTAAACAAATTCACATTCTGAATACTAAACAACACATTATTGTAATCATCCACTTCCTGAATCGAAAACTTCTGATACATCGGATCTTCTTCTAACATCTTCTTAAGACCTTCATCACTACTTGGTCCTTTTAAACTTACAACTTGGTATTGATACGGCAAACAACGCAACTGCTTATAAATCAATTGCGTAATCGTGTCATTATAGGGTAAAAATGGCCCTGGAACTACAAAACAATTCTTCATGCTTAAACACCTTTCATTGCCAAATTCTAACATAAAAACGACCTTGGAAAACCCAAGATCGCTGTTTAATCCTTATACTGCTTGCCACCCTCAACATTGAAAAACTCTTCAAATGTCATATCACTACCAGCTTCATGTAATTTCGTCGCATGTTCCTGTCCAATGAAACGATAATGCCACGGCTCATAATTATAGCCAGTAATCTCTTCTTTTCCCTTCGGATAGCGTAGTATAAATCCATATTCATGGGCATGTGCAAATAACCACTGCGCACTGCGTGTCGTTTCAAACTCCTGACAATAGTTAACACCATCCATTGCCCCATTATTCTCAACCACATCAATACATAACCCTGTTTGATGGTCACTATGATTCGGTCTAGAAGAAATACGGTCTGCCCGCTCACTTCCATACTGGTTCGCATAGGATTGCCATAAGGAAGCCTGATACGCAGCCGAACGATATGCACTACCAACTTCTAGCACAACACCATCCACCTTGGCCGCCTCAAACATCTCATACACAGCATCTTTACACACACTTCGTAACATCCAACTATCTTGTGTTTTATAGATTCCATCTAATTTCACAAGATCACTTGGCTCATATCCATCCTTCAATGGATGGGCTTTATTGGCAAGAATCAATAAACTGTCTGCCCCTTCAAAGTCATACACCTCTTCAACAACAGGCTCTTCAATCACAACTTCTTCCACTTTCTCTACGATAGTCGGCTTTTCTACTTCTTCCCTTAATGATATCTTGGTCTTTACAACCTTCACTAAGACAATTACGCAAAGAACACTCAGAGCAAGCAAAAACCACCCAGCAAATGATAATTTACGTTTTGGTTTTCTCTTTCTTGCCATACAACTTATTCTCCTTCTTTAAAGATATTTGTCTTCATTAAACCTTGTAAAACAAACCAACCAATGATCAAGGAAATCACTTCCCCAACCGCTACTTCTGTACCAAAAATCAATGTACCATTCCAAATATTCTCAGGCATCAACGCAAGCGCTAAAGAATATCCAATCACGACAAAGTTAAATACAACAGGCATTAAGAATGAAAGCAATGGGAACCCAAACACTTTCTTGTCTCTTAATTTATACGTTAGAACCGCTGCTAAGAACGTTGCCAATGTTCCAAAGATCGCATCATAGTATCCAAGGATATTCGCACCCGTCATCGCTCCAATTAAATTACTAATAAAACAACCAAGTGTTACACCATAAATCGATGGCGCATACACCAATGGAAGTAATGTTAGACCTTCCGCAAAACGAACTTGGAACGGTCCAAATGAAAGTGGCGCAAAGACCACCGTCAAAACCGTGTAGATTGCTGCTATCATCGCAACCTTTGTAAATGTTTTTAAATTCATAAATTCTCCTTGTAATGGCGGAAACCCACTTCCTTTAGGTGGTGGGAGG
>JAHHRC010000050.1 GCA_020026035.1 Erysipelotrichaceae bacterium
TGACCATCTCGTTGTACGATAACGACTCCAAACACCGATTCTCACGAACAAGCATTGTCAAAGAAATCCATGCCTGCAGTAATTCTTCTTCCATATCTACAACCCCCAATTAGTTCACTTACTGAACTATTAACAGAATACAAACCCAACACCCACTTGTCAACAGTTTCAAAATTATACATTTATTACGTGATTTACGATTAATTCACCTCTTACATCCCACTAAAATCTCGCTCAAGTTATTGAATCAGTAACAGAAAAAGGTAGACCCTCTCGCACTCTAACATCGAACGGTCTACCTCCATTACAAACAAAACTTAAATTATCTACAAAAATCAACATACAAGAAATATACAAGCCGAATTTCATACCTTAGTACTATTTCAAGCGAATATAGACAGTCGCCCTACCAACGCCTTCTTTCCTTATTTTTCCTTCTTCAGTCAATTTCCGTAGCGAACCTTCAATTGAACTTATACTAAGCGACGGACACAATTCCATTACATCCTGTTTAGTGAATTTTCCTATTTTCAAATTAACAGCTTTTCTTACGATCTCAACTGCCGGAAGTTTTTCTTCCACTAATGAGAAGCGATCCTCAAACTCTTTATAAGCTGCAAGAATTGTACCTAATAGATACTTCACAAAAGGTAATATATCCTCTTCTCCTGTGTGCCAGTTATACCCCGCTTCATCAAGTGTTTCGTAGTATAGAGTTTTATTTTTCGCTATCATCGCCTCTAATGAAATGTATTTTCCAACATAAAAACCACTTCGATACAGCAACAATGTCGTTAGAATCCGACTCATTCTACCGTTACCATCATTAAATGGATGGATACATAAAAAGTCATGAATAAACGTCGGTATCACAAGTAAAGGTTCCACTTCCGCATTCCCTATAACTCTATTATATTCTTCACAAATCCGATCTAACGCAGCTGGCGTTTCAAACGGTGACAGGGGTGTGAATAAAACTTTACTATGACCATCCGCATAGCATGCACTAATGTAATTTTGAGTATTTTTAGTTTTTCCTGCATGCGAAGTATCCAAATGGCTAAACATTATTTTATGTAACTGCAAGATGTAATTTTGCGTGATAGGAATGTACTCAGAATTCTCATGAATCACATTCAGAACATCACGATAACCAGCTATTTCTCGCTCGCTCCTATTCTTTGGAGTAGTTTTTTCGGACATGATTTGTTTCAAACGAGTATTCGTCGTGACAATACCCTCGATTTCATTCGAAGTTTCTGTACTTTGAATTTTAGCGATTTCAATTAACTTATTTAACTCTTCTGGTTTTTGCTTTAAATACAGATTTTGCATTCCTTGGTATCGATAAATTGCTCCTATCAAGGAAATAATTTCTGTATCCCATTTCATCTGATTGATTTTTCCGTAGTGAAACTCTCTCATTAAACTCCACCCCTTTCTTTTCCCTTAAAATGTACCACTTTTTAAGGGAAAATACAATTATTAAGGGAAACCAAGTCGAGTAGAAATTAAGACGATAACTGCATATTACTCTCAACAAACGCATTTCAAAGACATCATCTACTTATTATCACCGAATTCGAAATTATTTGTTTTCCCCTCAAAATTCGAAATATATTAAGGGAAAACTGACGATCTAAGCTAAAACTCTTCTGGGAAACTCTGAAAATCGCCGAATTTCCCCTTAACCCATCGGATCTTCCCTTAAAAACTTCAATGTTTTAAGGGATAATCGGTAATTTAAGGGATAAATCAAGTTTAAATATCCAAAAACCACTAAATTCACCCTTAATCAACCTTCTCTCCCCTTAAAATCAACACATTTTTAAGGGATAACAAGTATTTTAAGGGATAAAGCACCCAAACTTACCCTTACTCTATCGGCGTTTCCCTTAAAAACCACAATATTTTAAGGGATAACATGCAATTTAAGGGATAAATCACGTTTAATTATGCAAAATCCGCTAAATTTGCCCTTAATCACCACTCTCTTCCCTTAAAATCAAAACTATTTTAAGGGATAGTATATGTTTTGAGGGCTAAATCCCTCATTTTCCCTTAAACGCACCTTTTCCCCTTAAAAACTTAGCAATATTAAGAGAAACGATGTCGGAAACGAGCTACCTTTTTCCTTGCAAGTAAACAACAATCTATGGTATGATTCACACATACAAACGGCCTGTTGGTGAAGCGGCTTAACACACCGCCCTTTCACGGCGGCATTCACGGGTTCGAATCCCGTACAGGTCACCATTTTTTTCATATCTTAGGGGTATAGTACATCGGTAGTACAACGGTCTCCAAAACCGTTGAGGGGGGTTCGATTCCCTCTACCCCTGCCATTTAAAAAACGAACCTTTCCATTGCGAAAGGTTTTTTACATACATAGCTATGCTATACTAGCAAACAAGGAAGGTTTCAACTATGCAATCATTATTCGACTTAAACGATCAACCAAATCAATCTAACACCATCGAATCTGCACCCCTAGCCGACCGCATGCGCCCAAAAAGCTTAGACGACTACTTCGGCCAAAACCACCTTATTGAAGATGGCAAAATACTAAAACGCATGATCGACCGCGACGATATCCCATCCATGATCTTCTGGGGACCTCCAGGTGTAGGCAAAACAACCCTTGCCCAAATCATCGCCGAAACAACAAACGCCCAATTCATTAACTTCTCAGCCGTCATTAGTGGCATCAAAGAAATCCGCGAAGTTATGAAAAAAGCCGAACTCAACAAAGAAAAAGGCCTAAGAACCATCGTCTTCGTTGACGAAATCCACCGCTTTAACAAAGCCCAACAAGACGCCTTTCTACCCTATGTCGAACGCGGCTCCATCATACTTATTGGCGCAACGACCGAAAACCCATCCTTTGAAATCAATAACGCCCTTCTTTCTCGTTGCAAAGTCTTTGTCTTAAAAGCACTATCCGAAGAAGATCTTACAAACCTACTCAAACATGCCATCACATCCCTACACGGCTTTGCGGACTGGGAAGTTGAAATCACCGACGAACAACTACACCTCATCGCGCAATACGCAAGTGGCGATGCAAGAATGGCACTTAACACCTTAGAAATGATTCTCTTTAATTCCGAAACCGAAATCCGTCATGCCGTAGTCACAAATGAAACCATTAAACAATCCCTCACAAACCGCACCTACCTCTATGACAAACACGGCGAAGAACACTACAACATGATCTCAGCCATGCAAAAATCCATACGTAACTCCGATGCCGATGCGGCAATCTACTGGATGGCACGCATGCTTGAAGGCGGAGAAGACCCACTCTACATTGCTCGACGCATCGTACGCTGTGCAAGTGAAGATATTGGAATGGCCGATTCAAGATGCCTCGACATCGCTCTACAAGCCTACCAAGCCTGTACTTACCTCGGTTATCCAGAATGCAATGTCCATCTCACACATGCCATTGTCTTTCTTTCCTTAGCCCCTAAATCAAACGCCTTAGAACTTGCCTACAATTCTGCCGCAGCAGATGCCATCAAAACCATGGATGAAGGCGTCCCACTCCATATCCGAAACGCCCCAACCAAACTCATGCAAGAACTCGGCTACCACCAAAACTACGAATACGCCCATGACCTCGAAGAAAAAATGAGCCCTATGGTATGTCTTCCTGAATCCCTCAAACACAAAACCTACTACCACCCAACCGACCAAGGCCTCGAACGAAGAATTGCTGAACACAAAGCAAGCATCGATGCCTGGAAAGCACAAGAACGAAAAAAACGAAACCTCTAACACAAAACGCAAACACACTCCATTGTGCATTTGCGTTTTTTTGTGCAAAAGAAAAATCGGTTGAAACACAACCGACCAGTCTTACTTATTTTGTTCCTTAAGAAGGGCAACAATCTCTTCTAAAGCCTTCACTTCGTCAGACTTTACAGGCGCCTTCACTTCTTCTACCTTCTTAGGCTTTAGCTTATCAATCGCCTTTACCATCATGAAGATACACCAAGCGATGATTAAGAAGTTCACAACGTTTTGGATAAAGTTACCATACATCAAGTACACATTTAACTCTTCCGCTCCCTTGTCCACAAGAAGAACCTTCAAGTGAGAGAAATCTTGGATGCTAAAGATACTCGAAATAAGTGGCATTAACATATCGTTTACAAGGGAAGTTACAATCTTACCAAATGCTCCCCCAATCATCATACCTACAGCTAGGTCCATTACATTACCTTTTAATGCAAAGGCCTTAAATTCTTGAATTGTTTTTTTCATTACTCATATTCCTTTCAAAACTAGACTTCAACTATACCGTACAATCCAATAAAAGGAAAGAACTATTTTACAAACCCTTTACAATAACCGGTCGAATCCGTTTTAATACCATACTCGCAATTACTCCAGTAAGAATTCCTGTTGGAATGGAACCTAAAAACAAATACGGAAGAATCGTCGCAATCAAAACCTGCTTATAAAAAAACATCACAACCAACACTTGCCCCGTGGAATGAGCTAATGAAGACACAATCGATGTAAACAAGATACTCGCCTTGAATCGATCCAACACAATCAAAAACAAACTCGACAATAACACACCACCAAAGGAAATAAAGAACGCAACACCAAAGCCTCTTAAAAACGTCGAAACCACAACCCGCATCACATTCACAATAATCATTTCCTTCACACCCATCAGCTTCAACGCCAACAAGGCAATAATATTCGCTAACCCAATCCGAATCCCAAAACTAAACGCCCCAATATACAGCGATTCAAACATATTCAAGGCAATCGCCATGGCAATTAGCATACTCAAATAAGACACATAACGAGACCTATTCACACTATTTCTCCTCTACAAGGATAATCACATTATTTGGAAGACACGTAATAGGTACCATATCCTCAACCGATACCCAGCCCATCTTACTACAAATATGATTTGGACACTGTTCATGAATCACATGCCATTTGCCGTTGCGTACTTCGACTTCTAACGTTCCATAATCTCCTTGTACAACATAATTTCCATCTACTTGTGGATCAAAGGTTTGCACCACTTCATCGCCGTGTAAAATCGAAACCACAACAGAACTCTTCGAAGAATTCGAAAACAATAACACCCCAAGCAAAGACACCACAACAAGCCCAACAAGAATCCAAATCTCTTTCTTCTTTAACATTAAGAAATCCCTTTCTCTTCGGCCGTCTTCACCAAGTATTCAATCGCCTCTAAATACCCTTGCACACCATGTCCAACAATCGACTTTTCACAAACCTCTGACACATACGACACCTTCCGAAACTCTTCCCGATTGTAAATATCACTAATATGCACCTCAACAACCGGCATTGGATGAATCGCTTCAATCGCATCACGCAAGGCAATACTTGTATGCGTATATGCCCCAGGATTAAACACAACTCCTGTATACGACGTAAAATACGCATCCTGAATATGATCAATCAACACCCCTTGATGATTCGATTGTTCACAGTCAACCTCAATCCCAAGCTCCTTTGCCTTATCATAAATCATTTCCGTAAGCTCTTCATACGTACACTCTCCATACACTTCCGTCTTACGAATTCCCAACATATTCAAATTTGGCCCATTCAACACTAAAATTCTATGAAACATACACAACCTCCATTCCAATCTTTTCTAAATCCTCAAAAAACGTCGGATAGCTCTTCCTACAAGCTTCCCATCCAACAATCGTATTCGCCTTCTTACAACGACTCGAAAGAATCGCAAATGCCATTACAATCCGATGATCATTAAACCCATCCAATGTAACACCACCTTCTAACACATTCTTTCCTTGAATAAACACCCGATCTTCTTCCACCAAAACAGTACATCCTAATTTCAAAAGACCCTCTTGCATCGCTTGAATCCGATCTGACTCTTTCACACGCAACCGACCCGTATGTTCAAACCAAACACCCTCTTCGATACACGCTGCTAAAGCAAACAAAATCGGTCCTAAATCAATACAATCCTGTAAATCAATCCGACAAGACTTTAACTTACCACCACATACATGCATACACGAATCTTCATAGACCTTACAACCCATCGCTTCTAATAAGCCAAAGATCACAAAGTCCCCTTGTTTCGTCGAAGAGGTAATACCAACAAATTCACCACACACCTGATTCATCGCTGCATACACTGCAAAAAACGAAGCACTCGATACATCCTGCTCAATCTCAATCGTAAACGATTCCACATTCTTACTTCGAATCGCAATCACATTGTGATACATCGTTACATCAAAGCCAAACCGTCTCAACACATCTACCGTCATACAAACATAATCATACGACGCAAACGTTCCAACCACTTCAATCAAACAATCCTCGTGACTACAAACACAACGATAAATCAAACCGGTAATAAACTGCGAAGAAACCGACCCTTCTACTTCATAGAATCGCTTCTTCATCTTACCTTTCACAAATAATGACGCATCCTTCAACTCAAACCGCACACCACAGGCATCAAACAATTCTTGATACACCCCTAATGGCCGTTTCAACAACACATCACTTCCAACAAACGTAACCCCTTCTTCCACAAACGTCGCCAAAGGAATTAAAAAACGCAAGGTAGACCCAGATTCTTTACAATCCAAAACAACTTCTCCACAATCCTTCAAGAAGCCACTTCCATCTACACTTACGTCCCTACCATGCACATCAATCTTCGCACCAAGCTTCCTTAACGCTTCAAGTGTTGCAAGTGTATCCGCATTAAACGTACACCCCTTCAATACCGACACACCATCACACAAACAAGCTGTAATCAAAGCTCTATGCAAAAATGACTTTGAAGAGGGAACAGTAACTGAAAAATCCCGTACCTCTTTCTTACCAACAAGCACATTCATCGACACTTTCTCCCAAGCACAACACTCAACGCCTCAAGCTCTTTTACAAGTGCTTCATAATGATTCACCGTCAAAGACTGCGCCCCATCACTCAATGCATTTTCTGGCTGTGTATGCACTTCCACCATCACACCATCTGCACCAGCTGCTACACCTGCTAACGCTAAGGCCTTTACATACTTCCAATTCCCAGCCGCATGACTAGGATCTACAACAACAGGCAAATGCGTCTTTTCTTTCAACACCGCAATCGATGACACATCCAACGTATTCCGTGTCGACTTTTCAAATGTCCGAATCCCACGCTCACAGAAAATCACATTCGGATTTCCCTCTTTCAAAATATATTCCGCAGCCAAAATCCACTCTTCCACCGTACTTGCCATACCACGCTTCAACAATACCGGCTTATCAAGCTTTCCAACCGCCTTTAACAACTCATAATTCTGCATATTACGAGCCCCAATCTGAATGATATCCACATCCTTATAGGCCTCAATATGCGCAATATTCGTTAACTCACAAATAACAGGCTTCTTCAGTTTCTTACCACATTCCACTAAGTACGAAACCCCTTCAAAGCCTAACCCTTGAAAGGCATACGGAGACGTTCTTGGCTTAAAAGCACCACCACGAATCACATCCACGCCAGCCTCTTTGACCGCCATTCCAATCGTTTCAATCGACTCTTTCGATTCCACCGCACAAGGTCCAGCAATCAAACACAACGGCTCTTTTCCACCAATCGAACAACCATTGACACGTACGATCGAATCTTCATTATGAAATTCACGCGAAGCCAAATGATACGAAGAAGAATTTTCAAACACATCAATGACACCCTCGACCATCCGAATATCTGCACAACACATACCCGTATCGCCCTCTGTTAACAACAAGACATCATACTCAATGCCCTCTTGCATCAAAACCTCAAAACCCTTCTTATATAACGTATCCAATAGATTCTTCTTAATCGAATCCTGCATCTTCTTATCGATCGTAATAATCATAAAACTCACCTTTCAAACAAAGCCACAACACGCCTTGCACATGCGTCTATAGTACCACAATCCCCAACAATGGCATCACTATACATCTCATACAAACCGCGCCGTCTTTCATACATCGCTACTTGTTTTTCATATGTATCTGAAAGTGGACGATGACTTACATCCATATGCAAATCAAACCTATCCAAATACACCAAAAAACCATTCTTCATAAGGTATACCATGGAACAATAACGCTCCACAACACCTCCTCCACTTGCAATCACACAATCCGTAAGCATCGACACTTCTTCACACACCTTGCATTCCACACTACGAAACGCATCTTCCCCATGTGTCTTTATAAATTCTGCTAAATCGCCAATCTTGTCTTCAAGCAAACCATCCAAGTCAATAAACCGTTTCCCTAACAACCTAGAAACCACCTTACCAACACTCGACTTCCCAGATCCTGGCATTCCAATTAAAACAAGATTCTTACAACTAGGCATATCCACAAATTCAAACACACGACCCGTAAACAACAAATCCGCTTCATACGCTTGTCGTACTAACATCGAATAACCACCCGCATACTTTAATCCCATACAATGCGCTCTTATACATAAAGGACTTCGATAAGGGTTGGCAATTACATCCACAACACCAACAAGTTTCTTAAAACAAGAAAGATCTACAATCTCACGACCATCCTCTTTCATCCCAACCGGCGTTGTATTAATGATATAGGTAAACAGATTAGCTTTCTCATACAGCTCTCCATACGTCAAACAGCCATTCTTCTTATTTCGACTCACAACGTATACCGAACAAGCAAATGATTCCAACGCATACCTTACCGCCTTAGAAGCTCCACCCGTTCCAAGAATCGCAACCGTTTGCCCATTTAAGTCCATACCACTTGTGTCTAATAAATACAAAAACCCAAGATAGTCCGTGTTATACCCACAAAGCTTCCCATCACGATTCACAATCGTATTACAAGCTCCAATCTTACAAACCGCATCATCCACTTCATCTAAGCATTCAAGCACCTTCTCTTTGTAAGGAATGGTAACATTCAACCCACAAAAATCACGCTTATCTAAAAACGCTTCAACCTCATCTTCACACAAATCAAACAATTCATACTCCATGTCTTGTACAAAATGTCGATGCAACGACGGTGAAACCGATTGACTTACAGGATGACCGATCAAGCCATACTTAGACATGCCAATACCCCTCACCATACATACTCTGTAAAACATCACATAATACAAAACATGTCATACTCGTTTGAATCATAGCAAAGCGACTTGCAATACATGGATCATGTCGTCCATTTACAGAGAAACGCACATTCTCTTTCTTAACAACATCGACACTTTCTTGCACAACACCAATCGAAGGTGTTGGCTTTACAATCGTCTTCATCACAATCGGCATTCCAGTACTAATTCCCCCAAGAATTCCCCCATTGTGATTCGTCTTTGTAACAACCTTACCATTCTCATATACAAAGGCATCGTTTCCACTTGATCCATATTCATGCAAAAAACCAAAGCCCAAACCAAACTCAACACCTTTAATCGCTGGAATCGCAAACATCGCCTTCGCTAAATTTCCTTCCAACGTATCAAAAAATGGACTACCAACACCTACCGGCATTCCAACAACAACGGTTTCCATCTTCGCACCAATCGAATCCTTACGCTTCTTGACTTCCTCAATACAAGCAACCATCGCTTGTTTCACGTCTTGATCAAGTACTGCAAAACTATCTAACAAAGCTTTCTCATCTTCAATCTCACAAACATCCACACAACGATCTTTGTAGATCCCTAATTGTTCTACATGGGTCAACACATGAATTCCCTTACTTGCAAGCATACTTT
>JAHHRC010000051.1 GCA_020026035.1 Erysipelotrichaceae bacterium
TGTTGAGCGTTTTTATAATTGTTCTATGTGTGATGTCTATGTTTTGTATGTTGAACCTAAGTACATCGATTCAAAGACAAGGTGAAGTGATGCATGTGTTTAATTCTTCAAGTAATTTAGTTGTGACATATCCGGATCACAAGATTGGCAAGATACAGGTGACTGATAATGGACACAATATTTGTTACGATCAAGTTGGTGTGAATGATATATTTCTTTATAAGCAAACAAAATCGATTATTGAAGAAAACAAAGAAATCATTGGCGTGGAAATGTGGAATTCTGGCGAATATGGAGATGTATACTACGAAAGACAAGATTACGAGCTACCTTCGTATGAAACATTTTTAACGGATTCGGTGCTTGAACTAGAAGAAGGTCTATTGCCATGTGAAGTTGCGGATTCTCCGGTTGATCCATGTATTATCACGACAAAGGAACGAAGACTTACGAATTTTCGTGATTATTCGAAAGAATTGAGTAAAGGTAGAGTTCCATATTACGAAGATTTTGTGTCTTCCTTTGATTTAGTGAATGGCTATACGGATTTGCCTATTTTGTATGGTCGTATGTGTGAAGGGGATGAAGTTGTAATTAGTAAAGATGTAGCGAAGCGATTAATGGAATTAGAAGGCTATTCCGATATGGAGTCAATTGTTGGAAAGTCCATGTGTTTGAATATGATCACTTATAAAGGTCAATACGCTGATGAACCGGAATCGAATTTGATGATGTCACGGGAAATTTTCGTTCCAATTAGTGGGATTGCGAATATTGAAAACGAATATATGAAGATGATCTTTTTCAACAGTGGATTTGGAAATAATCCGCTTTATAAAGAGGTGGTCAAAGATACGGATTACTTGATTATGGATTATGTTCGTTTCCTTTTAGAACCAGGTTGCGACTATGAGAAGGTAGCAGAGAAGATTCGTGATGCCTATGCGAAGGAACATGTGAACATTGAAGTCTTTCATGGGGATGGTCTAGGAAAGACGAAACCATTCTATAAATCCGTACAAGGACTTGTTTTGTATGGTTTGTGTGTTGTTTGTGTACTTGTATTACTTCTTGTGTTGAAGACGTATTTTGCAAAACAACGGATCATAAAGGAAAGACGAATCATGAAACAGTATGGCTATGATTTGAAGTTGGAAGGAATTGTTCGTTCGTTATTCATTGGTTGTGTATGTCATGTGGTTTGTATTGCATCGATGCATTGGGTTGTGGAATATGTGAACGCATTTGCCTTAGAACATATGTATCAACCGTTTATGGAAGTAAGCTTTGGATTCTTAAGTCTTGTGTGGTTGGTTTGTATTGTTTTGAGTGTTTCTTTGGAAAGATTGGTGATTGGAAAATGATTCGCATTGAACATGGATATAAGGCGTTTGGGGACCAGGTGATTGTTGAAGATTTGAATTTGCGGATTGAACATCCTGGGTTTTATGCTTTGCTTGGTCCAAGTGGTTGTGGAAAATCTACGTTATTGAATGTGATTGCGGATAGTGAGAGTCTAGATCAAGGTTCAATTGAGGTTTTCGGTACGGTTGTAATGATCTATCAGAACTATGAATTGATAGATACGTTAGATGTTTACGACAATATTTTCTTAGGAAAAGATGTGAAAGAGGAAGACTTGGATTTGATTCGTTTGATGGACGTTGAGGATTTGTTGCATCGATATCCGAGTGAATTGAGTGGTGGACAAAAGCAACGTGTTGGAATTCTTAGAGCGATGGTGAGTTGTCCGGATATTATTTGTTGTGATGAACCAGTGGAGTCGCTTGATGAATCCAATAAGAAGATTGTTATGGATGTGTTACAGGCGTATTCAAAGGAGCATATTGTGTTGCTTGTGACACATCAATTAGAAAACTTAGATCACTATTGTGATGCGATTATGCGTTTTGAAGACCATCATGTGCGTGTTTTGAAATGGGATGTTGAAGAGCGTAAGGCGGTTAAGAAGACTCATGCGATTCCTTCTTTGGATGTGAAAAGACTACTGAAGAAGATTGTTCGTAAGACGAATCGTAGTTTTCTTTGGATGAGTTGTTTGCTTGTTTTGTTGTTAGAAGGTAGCTTTTTGTTGAAAGAGTGGATGTTTGCAAAACCACGTACATCGCAAGTGGTGAATGCGGATATGGTCTATGTGGAAGGAACTGCGGATGCGTTAGCGGAAGAAGGTATTCATGGAATTCCTGTTTTGCCGGTTTCGAATACGATGTTGATTGATGGGGATGATTATGTAATCTTTGTGTCACCGTATGTGGAAAGTGATCGTCAATTTGAATCCGTTGGTAAGATGCCGAGTGAATTGAATGTTGTGGTGAATCAGAATGTTGTAAATGAGGTCTATGGGGGAAGCTTTAAGAGCGAAGAACTCGTGTTGCCTTCCTTTATTGGTGGTCAAGTGTACGATATTCCGTTTACCATTGTTGGTGAAGTCATTGAGGAAGATACGAAGAAGATGCATATCTATTACGATTTAAATGGTGTCTATGCGTATTTGGAAACCATAGAGTTAGAGGATGGTGGAACGGCGCTTGGGTATTTGAAGAGTTTTTCGAATCTTCAGCAACTGAATGTGGGCTATGACAATATTGAAACATACATTGAATCACACATGAATGTGCATGTGAAAACAACACTATATGCAGAACGGCTCTTGCATGTCAAAGAAATGCAGTTGTATCAAATATTGTTTACGTCTTTTGTGTGGTTGTTTGCGGGCTTGCTTTGTGTCTTTGTGTGGTTATTTACAAAGAAGGAGACGGATTCGTATTTGAAGAGTTTCGCTATTTTGTGTGGTCAAAATGTTCCACTTCATAAGTTAAAGACGGCTTATAGGCGTCGAGCAACGTGTTGGTTTAGTGTATGGATGCTTGTGCATATGGGTGTTGTGTATTGGATTGGTATGCGTTATGAATGGGCTGAAGTTAACTTCTTGTTGTGGGTGTTAGGTGGTATTGTGATACTTCGTTACGTTGTAGTAATACTTAGCATGAAGGATTTAAAACAAGAGAAGATTAGCTATCTTTTGAAAGGTATGAATGAGGCTTAGACATGAAAAAAGAACGTTCTCTTGATGGAGAGCGTTCGATTTTTTTCATTAGTCATTTGTACCCATGGACATTGTCTCTGGTAGAGTGGCTCCACCATCGATTACAAATTGGGAACCTGTGATGTAACTGGATTCATCACTTCCTAAGAAGGCGAATAGTTCACCGACTTCGGTTGGTTTTGCTAGACGTTTCATTGGGACATTGACAGCGATTGCATCGATTGCGGATTCTGGGTTTTCTGGGCATGATTCAAGGGCCATCTTTTCTACCATTGGTGTTCTAGCGTAGCCTAGTTGTGAGCAGTTCACGCGGATGTTGCGTTGTGCATATTCAACGGCTAAGCACTTTGTTAGTCCTACTAGGGCTGATTTTGTCATAGCATACGCTGCTTCACCGGCATCTGCGACAAGGTCACCTGTTACGGATGAGGCGATTACGATTGAGCCTTTTCCTTGTTTTAGCATATAAGGGATGACAGCCTGGCATGTGTTCCATGCGCCTTTGATGTTTACATCAATGTGGAAATCTCTCATTTCATCTGTGAATTCTTCAAAGGCTGCTAAGCGACATACACCTGCGTTTGCACAGGCGATATTGATTTCACCAAATTCTTTTGCACCAAGAGCGGCTGCTTCGATTAAATCTTCTTTCTTTGCGACGTTTGCAACGCATGTAATAATCTTTGCGCCATACTCTTTGCGGAGTGTTTCAGCAGTTTCTTCAACACGTGGATCTAAGTCAACCATAATTAGGTTTGCACCGTATTTTGCGTAAACTTCGCTAATGCCTCTTCCAAGACCTGCAGCGGCACCTGTTACTAAGGCTGTTTTGCCTTCTAATTTCTTCATACTTTACCTCCATTTAAATTTGGTAGATCTGAGCAGGATCACCGTTAACAGTATAGACCTTTTTTACGGTGGTGTTAACAGGGTAGATGACATTTTGTGAATCTTTTCGTAAGTTTATCCGACAATGAGGTCCAATGCAAAGTGTAAGTTAAGTATTTGCTTTTATTATGGTATTATTTGGTATTTGAGAAAGATTTGACAAACATATACTCGAGTGCTACAACAGTATATGAGCAGGATTTAAAGTATTTGAAGAGGTAGACTCAAATCTCACCGGTATCATAGTAAAGGAGAGTTTTATGAGTGAAAAGCAGGAAGTCGGACTGCAGAAGTCACTGAAGTTAATCTTCGTGTATACAGTTGCGACTGGTTCAATTTTTACTTGGGTTTCTTATTGGGATTCGGTATTCTTCGGATATTGTGGTAGTGGTACATGGCTTGCGTTTGCGTTAATGACGTTAGCGATTTTGCCAACTGCATTGATTTATTCCGAAATTGCGCCACTGTTTAAAACAACGGGTGGTGAGTTGATTTATAATACGGTCGGTCTTAATAAGCATGTTGGATTCTTAGCGTCGTGGTTAATTATGGCTGCGTGGATTGCGGTTCCACCTGCGGTTGTAATGGCGATTGCGACTTGGATCTCAAGGACATTTGGTCTTGGATTGACATTTGCGAATACGATGATGATTGGAATTGGTATTCTCGTGTTTGTATTCTTGATGTCTTTGCAAGATGTGCAGGTGCTTGTAAAAGCACAGGCGTTGTGTTTGTTTGTAAATATTGCCTCGACATTAGTAACTGGCTTACTGATTCTATTCTCTGGGCATTGGTCCATTGCCAATATGGGGAATTTGTTTGAGTCACATTTGGATTCGATTTATGGTATTCCAGCCTGGATTATTGGTATGGCTTTGTTAATTACGCCGTACTTTGGATTTGAAACAGTTCCACAGATGGTGGAAGAGGGAGATTTCCCAATTAAGGATTCTAAGAAAGCAATTTGTGGTTCGGTTGTAACGTGTGGATTAATTTATACGTTCTTCTATTTCTGTGTTGCAGGGTTAGATACATTCCCGAATTTAATTGCAGGAGAAGCTGCAGATGGCTTCTTAACGATTACGAATATGGAACGTATTCTTGGTTGGACCACTTGGCCTGTAATCTATGGATTCTTCTCGGTATTCATGGGGCTTGGTGCAAGTATTATGGGATTCTGGATGTCGACGGTTCGTATGTTGTATTCGATGGCAGAAAAGAATTTCTTGCCAGCTGCATTTAAGAAGTTAAACAAGCATTCACAACCAATTGTGCCAAATATTTTCTTATTGGTGATTTCGTTGGTGTTCTTATTGTTGATGAATTCGACGTCGTTTATGAATGACTTCTTTAACTTGATGTCGTTTGGTTGTGCTTGTGCATATGCACTCACAATGATTTCAGCTGTTCGAATCAATCAGAAGCATCCTTCTTGGAAGAGTCCAAATGCGTTGAAACATGGGCATTTGATTGCGATTGTCGCAATGATTATTATGATCATCATTGCCTTCTTCTGTACGTTAGGACAGGGAAGAGGTTCCTGGATTTCCTTTGGAGTGTATCTAGGAGTGGGGGTTCTTCTTTGGTTGTACATGGTATGTGTACGCTGGAAGACTTCAAAGGTTACAATTGAAACGCCAGATGGTATTCAAGAGTTCTAAGAGTATAAGATCGTGAACATCGCTTTGATGTTTGCGATTTTTTTGTTTGTAAGTGCGTTGAAAGTGTATAAATGAAAGTAAGATAAGAAAATGGAGTAACCTTCTTTCATGTGTATTTTTGATGGTAAACTTTTGTAAAATGGCTTGTGTAAAGTGTATGTAATTGTATGTTTGAAAACAGTCTGAAAATAAACGCGAATTGTTAGAAATTTATGCTTAAATATCAGTCAAATTGCATGTTTTGTCTGAGAAAATCGGCTATACTATAAGAGGTTTGTTAATTCGCAATTAACAAAGTAAATTGTATTAATCTATATGACCAGAAAGGATGGATTGTATGGCGTTGAAAGATTTAAAGAAAATGCTTGCAGTTCTGTTGGTGGGTACAATGGTTGTTCAACCATTATTGCCAAGTGCAGAAGAACCAACAACAGAAACGAGTAAACAACAATCGGTCAACTTAGTTGAGTTTGATCGCTCCGAAGCTGACAAGATCGCTGTACTGCATGATGATGCAGAAGCGCTTGTAGAGGTAGAATCAGGTCTTGTAAGAAACCAAGGGAATGGGATTCCTGTTAAATGGGTTGAAGATGGCAAGACAATTGGGACATTGTGGAAAACGGTTGGAGATGCAGATGACAATGGTTACCACACAGTCAAGATTGGTGTGAAAGGTGAAACAGATCCAACTGATATTGACAAACCAATGGATTTGATGATTGTGCTAGACAATTCAAATTCCATGTATGACGCAAAGAATGAAGACCGTAAGCGGTATATGCCGATGGTTGATAAAAAAGGAAAAGCTGCTCAACGTATGACTGTTTTAAAACAGTTATTGTTTGACGATGGTGGTTTCTTTGATCAGTTAAGTGATGGTAATAAAGATATCAAGGTAGGTGTTGTACCATTTTCTACACGCTTACAAGATGGTAAAACATATACGGTAAAGAACTACTTATATCCATTTATAAAACAAAATCCAGGATATATTCCTTACTATGATTACAATGGTAAGAAGTTTACGATAAATGATATTCCTAAGTACGTAGATATTCCTTTTCCAAATGGGATGATGGGATTGCAACCTGTCGCTAAGTTCACTGGAGAAGGTGATGGGAAAAAGGTTTTCTTGGAATATGCAAAGATGGATAAACCTGGCTACTACAACATTGCCAATCCAGCTTATTTTGGGGCAACGTATTTGGATGCTGGTTTGAAATCTGCGAAAGAAACGTTGGATAAATCCGATAGAGATCGTAAGAAAGTTGTATTAGTCATTAGTGATGGTGCTCCTACGATTGCATCGAAAATTAGAAATTATGCAAATAAAGAGTTTGAAGATACATTTACAAATGAAATCACTGGTGAAGAGCAGATTGCCATTGGTGGTGGTGACTGGTTTAGTGGTTTTGATGATCCGAAAAACATTGATAAGTGGTGGGGATTTAACTACACGACGGAAGATGGCAAGAAAATCACAAACATGGGTGAAGCGAGTAAGCTTCGCGCTGAATTATTAAGAGATGCTGGTTATGAAGTGTATGCAATGGGTATTGCATTAACTGGTGACAAAGCAGCGCATGTTACTAAAGAAGAAACGGTTGAAGTATTAAAGGGTGTTACTGGTACTGATATTTATAGCGAGGAACACTTAGATGGGAAGTTATTCTTATCGGAAAACTTAAATGAGTTGGAAGATCATTTGGCTAAGATTGTTCGAAAAGTGTCTTCGAAAAAAACAATCGATGGCGAAATCTTCTTAGATCCTATTGGAGCAGCGGTAGAAGTAAAGAATATTGATGCTGAGGGGAAGGATGCATTTAAAGTGACGGCTTCTTCCGAAACGTTGAAGAAAACGATTGAACAGAACTTAACATATGACGTTGCAACACGAACAATTAAAGTTACGCCATTGAGTCTTGGTGAAGACGATTGGTTTGAAATTTCCTATGAAGTTCGTGCAAATGCTGATGCGAATTCGGATGGTGAATGGTTAGATACCAATGGAAAAGCCGTCATTAAGAAAAATGAGGGTGATGAAGGGAAGGAATTCCCAAAACCTGCGATTCGCGTATTTAAGCCAAAAGCAGAAGCAGCAGCTACGGAAGATTTCCAAGGTGTTGTTCAGGAAGCTACAATTGTGCTTTCCAAACAAGCTGTAAATGATCCGGAAATTGTGAATTTCTTTGGCAATACAGATGTTGCGGGTGGTGTAATTGATCCTTCTTCCTTGACCTTATTGAAAGAGGAAGGAGGAAAGATGGTTCCTACGAATGAAGTGGTAGTTGCTGGTCAAGGTACGTATCGCTTAGATCAAGAAAACTTGACGATTACCTTTACTCCTTTACCAAACTTTGGGGCAAATACTGTGAATGGTGAAAAGGTTTCTGCAACTCCGGTTGTCGTTCAGGCTGCCAATGCGAATGGACAAGTCGTGGAAACGACATATACACCTACAGTTGTAAGTGTGACTCCACTTCCAAATCCTGCGGAAACGAAAGGATTCCAAGGGGAAGAACAAGAAGCTCCAATTGTATTCCATGGAGAATATGCGCCTAAGGCGATTAACTTTAATCCTGGTGCGCCAATTCCACAGGGATTAATGAATAAAAATCCAGATAAGATTAGCTTATTGGATGAAAATGGAAATCGTGTAGATTCTGTTACGATTGAAAATCAAGGTACATATACACTTGATAAAGAAAATCGTGTCGTGAAATTTATGCCAGTTCCTGAATTTGGAAAAGATCATACGGATGAGCTAAATCCGTTAGCAGCTACACCGGTTCGAATTCAAGCGGAAGATATGAATGGAACGGTTGTAGAAACGACGTATACACCATCGGTGATTGGTGTAAAGCCTGTAGCGAATCCTTCGGAGACGTCGAATCTTCAAGGTGTTACACAATACAGTAAGATTGTTATTAATCAAGATCCAGCAGATACGGATCGTAAGACATTGAACTTTATTCCAGGACGTGGAAATGGCGATGAGGTATTCGATATCAAACCTGATTCCGTGGAATTAGTGAAGGTAGTAAATAATGGTGTAGAGATTCCGGTTGTGGACGGAAAGATTACAGTACCAGATGTTGGTGAATACAAGATTATCGAACAAGATGGTGTGAAAACGATTGAATTCAAACCAGTTCCATCCTTCACAGGGGAAGCTCCTTCTGTTCTTGTAAGAGCAGAGGATGGAAACAACACTGAAGTTACGACAACGTATACACCTACAGTCATTGGCTTTAAGCCAATTGCGAAACCTTCAAAGACAAAGGGTTACCAAGGTCAAGAACAACGTTCAGCGATTGTATTAGATACAGTGGATGCAAATAAGAATACCGTCAATTTCATTCCAGGTGTTGAAGACCTTGAAAATGCAAAAATCAATCCGGATACGGTTCGTTTGTTAGGAACAGTGGATGCAGAAGGGTTTGTGCCAGTTACTTCTAATGGAGTGACGGTTGGTAAGGCTAAGATTGTGGAAGAAAATGGAACGCGTGAGATTTCCTTTATTCCAAATAACGACTTTGTTGGTACTGCCGATCCAATCAACGTAGAAGCAAGCGACATGAATGGCTCTACGGTTGAAACGACATACACACCTACAGTGATTGGTGTAACACCTCTTGCTCATGCATCTACAACGATGGATGTAAAGGGTGAAACACAAGTATCACCAGTGGTGTTTGGTGCGGACAAAGAGGACGACACAGTGAATTTCTGTCCAGGAGTTGGTCCGAAAACACCGATTGAAATTAATCCAGATTCTGTGAAATTACTGAATGAAGCTGGAAATGAAGTGGATTCTGTAAGGATAGATGGTGAAGGAACCTATACGCTTGTGAAAAATGGGGATAAGACTTCTATTGAATTTACACCTGATCCTAACTTTGTCGGAGTGGCGACTCATGTAAGGGTTCAAGCAAGTGATGCGAATGGTACTAAGGTAGAAACAACTTATAC
>JAHHRC010000052.1 GCA_020026035.1 Erysipelotrichaceae bacterium
CATAAAAAACGACCCCAAGCGGGATCGTTCTTGATTACATTTGTTTTGGAGCTTCAATACCAAGAAGATTCAATGCATTCTTCATAGTAATTTCACAAGCCTTCACCAAACCAAGACGTTGGTTTGTAAGTTCTGGATTGTCAGGTAGGTTTACCTTTGTGTTTCCATAGTAGCTATGGAAGTTCTTTGCAAGACCTAAGATATAGTTACAAATCTTATTAGGCATACGAGTTGCTGCTGCATCTGCTACTACACTTGGGAATTCAGTGATCTGCTTAAGCATTTGAAGTTCTTTTTCATCTGTTAATAGATCATAGTTTGCTTCCTGGTGGAATAGAGGAATTGCTGGATTGTTCAATACAGAGTACATACGTGTGTAAGCATATTGTGCATAGTACACAGGGTTTTCTGTATTCTTAGAACGCGCAAGTCCTAGATCGAAGTCCATATGTGTTGCTACGTCCTTAGATACGAAGAACCAACGAGCTGCGTCAACACCCACGTCTTCACAAAGTTCACGAATTGTAATCGCATTACCTGTACGCTTACTCATCTTCACTTCTTTGCCATTTTCTGTCATACGAACCATCTGGATCAAGTCTACTTCAAGTGTTCCTTCTGGATATCCTAAAGCAGTCAATGCACAGTTCATACGAGTTACATAAGAATGGTGGTCAGCACCCCAAAGGTTAACCATCTTCTTATAGCCACGTTGATACTTATAAACGTGGTTTGCAATATCTGGAGTTAGGTAAGATAGGTAACCAGTACTCTTACGTAGTACACGATTCTTATCATCACCGTATTCCGAAGACTTGAACCAAAGTGCTCCGTCTTCTTCATATGTCAATCCCATATCAGCCATCTTAGCTAATACTTCATTGATTCTTTGACTATCGTTTTGATAGAAGAATGTTTCATGCATCCAAGAATCGAACTCACAGCGGTATAGACGAAGGTCATCTTGAATCTTCTTAAGCTCACGCTTAACACCTTCCGCCTTGAAGTAATCCATACGTCCGTCTTCGTCTTTGACATTTAGCCACTTGTCGCCATCCATATCAACGATATCCTTTGCAATACCCTTAATATCTTCTGCATGATATCCGTTTTCTGGAAGTTCATATTCGCCAACGTGTCCAAGTGCTTCATAATAACGAGCAATTAAGGACTTACCTAACATATCGATTTGGTTACCTGCATCATTGATATAGAATTCTCTTAAGCAATTGTATCCACTTGCCTTAAGAATACGTGTCATACAGTCACCCCAACATGCATTACGAGCATGTCCGCAGTGTAGATCACCTGTTGGATTCGCTGATACATATTCCACAAGGATCGATTGATCCTTACCAGAATCGTTGATTCCATATAGGTAATCCTTTTCGATAACGTGGTTAATAATGCCTGTTAAAGCAGACTTCTTTAACTTAAAGTTAATGAACCCTGGTCTTGCAACCGTAACAGTCTCCATTTCTGGAAGACCCTTTGCAATTTCTTCAACAAGACCATTTGCAATATCAAATGGATTCTTTCTTAGGGAACGTGCAAGGCGCATTGCGATATTCGTAGAGTAGTCGCCCATCTTAGGGTCACGTGGACTCTCCACCATCAACATGCTTTCATCTGGTTCAACGTCGAAAACGTTCTTCACAGCAACTTTGACTGCTTCAATAATTTTTTGATCTAATTCATTCATTTGTTTTATTTCTCCTTCTGATAATAACCTTGCACCCTTCCTTAAAAGGGTTACAGTAATAAAATATCACGAATCCAAATAAATAACCATCTTAAAGACACAAATACAACCATAAATAAGCAATTCAAACAACTTTCACACAATTCAATATACAAAAGCAAACAAAATACCTATTCTAACTGTAAATTCTATGTAAATACACAACCTACACATGCTACACTATAAGCAAATAAAGGAGATCATTTATGGAAAACAAAAACCTAATCAAAAAATACGTAGCCCTAGCACTATGTATCATCCTTGTTTACTTCTCACTCGTAAACATCCTAACAACCTTCCACGTCATCTTCGAAGTCATCCACGATGTCATTTCCTACTTCACCTTCGGAAACTTACTCACAGGACTACTCACAACCCTCGGTTGTGTCCTACGCGCCGTCGCAAGTATACTTGCTACCATCACCCTCTTCTTCATCTACCAAGAAAAACCAAAAGACATCAACCAAGAAATCTACATGCTACTACCAACATTACTCATCGATGTCATTGGAATTTTCCTCATCAAACTCTTTGAAGGATACTTACTATACATCGAATTCTTCAAAACCGAATTCCTCTGCATCTTACTCCCACTTGTTGGTCTAATCGTTCTAGACACTATGGAAGAAAACACCTTCCTATCAGACTTAAGTACCCAACACATCAAAGACTCCCTAGCAAACGCAGCTGTCTTTGTCATAGACCAACTACAAGCAGCCAAAGAAGACTACGAACGAACACACCCAAAGAAAGAAAAGCCACAGCGTCCTCAACCGCAACAACAACCTCAACAACCTCAACAACAAACACAAACACAAACAAACGACCCAATCGGTTCGATGCTACAAAGCGCCAACCGTTCTTATGGCTATGTCGATACCAATCGTACACCATTTAAAGTCATCGTCTTTGGTTTATTAACCTGTGGCATTTACCGCCTCATTGCTTGGTATTCCATCATTATCGATGTAAACAAAGTCTGCAATTACGATAACGACAACACACCAGGCTTAGTGAAAATCTTCGTATTCTCCATTCTCACCTGTGGCATCTACGAAATCATTTGGGCATATAACCTTGCAAACCGCATCAAATACGCAGGTGAATATTACAACGTCCGCATCAATGACGATGGAACAAGCTTCCTACTCTTCAACCTCTTAGGACTTATTTCCTGTGGACTCTTCACTCTTGTTGCTTGGATCCACTTAATCCAAAACATCAACCGCGTCTTTGAAGCCTACAACAAAGCAAACGGCTATGTTCAATAAAACAAAACCCTTCCTAATCGGCTTTGCCATTTACTTCATCTACCAACTCACCAACATCGGTTGCCCCATCCGCTTTCTAACCGGAATCCCTTGCCCTGGTTGTGGCATGAGCCGAGCAATGTACCAACTCCACCACTGTAACTTCCAACAAGCCTTCTACTACCACCCACTCTTCCCACTCGTCTTTGTCTTCCTACTTATTTACCCATTTAAAAACAAACTATCCACCAAGACAAAAAACACCCTACTCTACTTACTTGCCGCAATCTTCATCTTCACTTACCTATTGCGCATCTTTTATTACCACTCACCAATCACCACCCCAAACCTACAAGAAGGCCTACTCTTTAAACTATTAAAGCGATTGATTCCTTGAACCAACCGCTTTTTCTTATGCCTTAATATACAATTCTAACAAATCAAGCGTATTCTTCACACCATCCACATGGCTTCTTTCATAACAATGCGACGCATACACACCTGCACCAATTAACCCATGCTTCACGTTGTATCCAGCTGCTAATGCTGCCTCAGCATCACTACCATAATAAGGATACACATCAATCGCAAAGTCCACACCATTTGCTTCGGCCAAATCCGCCAAAGCCTTCGTTACCGAATAATCATAAGGACCACCAGAATCCTTCGCACAAATACTCACCTGACGCTCCGTACACTCTAAGCCTTCTCCTACACAGCCCATATCCACGGAAAGAATCTCTTCCACATCCATTGGCATACCAGCCTTCGCTCCATGCCCAACTTCCTCATAGACCGTAATAAACAAATACACCTTACGCTTTAAAGCATACTTCCCATCAGCTACGTCTTTTGCAAGTGCTAACAACATCGCAACCGATAACTTATCATCTAAGAAACGCGACTTAATATACCCACTCTTCGTAACCGTTGTACGTGGATCAAAACAAACAAAGTTGCCATTTTCAATCCCCAACTTCTTCGTATCCTCTTTGCTAGACACCACTTCATCCAACAACACTTCCATATTCGCAAACGAACGAACAAGCTTATTCGCTTCCCCATTCACATGCACACTCGCATCGTCTAACTGCATAACACCCTCATAGACCTTGCCACTACGGGTATAAATACGACAATTCTCACCTTCCGTACTACTCGCTGATAAACCTCCAACACTTGAAATACGCAAGTTCCCATTGCCCTTAATACTCGAAACAACACCACCTAACGTATCCAAATGCGCAGCCAAACACAACGGCTCACCTTCACCACCAAGACAACAAACAACACAACCCTTCTTCGTCAAAGTCGCATCAAACCCTAACTCCTTCAACACATTCGCTGTATATTTCGCTGCCTCATCGGTAAATCCACTCGGTGAATCAATCGATGTCAACTTCTTTAATTGCTCTAACGTATACTCTACATTCTGCTTCATAAAACCCCTCCATTTCTACCATCATACAATCATCTTACAAACCATTCAATTGCGATAACACAACAACCCGATCACAATACCGTTCCACTAACTCTAAATCATGACTAATAAACAACATCCCAATCTGCTTCTTACAAACCAAATCCTTCAAAACAGCCAATAACTCACACGTCGACACAACATCCAACATCGTCGTCATCTCATCGGCTAATACATACTTCGTACTCGGCCCTACTACACGCGCCAAACAAACACGCTGCAACTCTCCACCACTTAACTCATATGGCCACTTATCCAACCAAGACTTCCCGATTCCAAAGGAAGCTAACACATCCTCACTGACATCCCAGCCTTCCTTCAAAATCTTTTCTACCTTCATTCTATGATTTACAGCCTTTTCGGGATGTTGATGCACAAGTTGTACCGGATGAAACCCATTCACCTTAAAACAATCTTCACCATCCACCAATACCGAACCCGACTTCGCCTTTAAATACCCACTCAGTAACCTTGCTACCGTCGACTTTCCATATCCACTTGGTGCAACAAGGCCAACAATCTCACCTACATCAACAGATAAACTCACACCCTTTAAAACATCCACACCATCGTAATCAAACCAAACATCCTTCATCTCTAACATACAAACCCATCCAACACCATATCCGCAAGTTTTTGCGTATACGCTTCCTTCAAACCATTCCGATTCACAAAATCATCACGACGAACAATCTCAACAATCTGCCCATCCTTAAAAATTGCAATCCGATCTGCAACCTTCAAAGACGTCTTCATATCATGCGATATTAACAAACAACTCCCAATTTCTCGTTGTTTATTCACAAACCTTACAAACTGCTCTAAACAAACCTCATCCATACCAGGCGTTGGTTCATCAGCCACAAGCACTCGACACCCATTCAAACTCGACAACACAACTAACACTCGCCGAGCCATACCCCCACTCAATTCATGCGGATACATCTCTAACACATCTTCCGATAATCCAAATAACGAAAGACCCTCACGAAGCCTTCTTTCCACATCATCTCGTTTCTTTCCATCAAGAAACACTTGATCTTGAATCTTCAAAAGCGGATTCAAAGACGTAATTGCCTGGGGAATAAACCCAACCTCAACACCACGAACAGAATCAATATCCCTCATTGTTCCAGAATACAAGATCTCACCTTGTACCATTGCATTTTCCGGTAATAACCCAAGTAAGGCATGCGCTAATAAACTCTTCCCACACCCACTTGCTCCAAACACAACAAGCACCTCATGATCCTCTAACGTAAACGAAACATCCTGCACAACATCCACAACACGACGCTTCAACAACCCCGCATACTGCAAAAAGGAAATCGATAACCCCTTAACCTCAATAAGACTCATACATACTCCTACAAATGATACCGATAAGGATCAACCATCTGCTTCAATAGCCCTCCAAACCGTAAAATACAAACCACCACAACAACCAACACAAGACCAGGAAAGAACGCTAACCACCAAGCACCAAGCCGTAAGTACTGCATACTCTCCGCCAAAATAATCCCAATCGCCGGTGTTGATAACGACAATCCAAACCCCAAAAAGCTAATACTAGCCTCATGCAAGATCGCATGTGGAAATAACATCACCGTTCCAACAATCATCTGCGGAATCAAACTTGGCATAATATGATTCCATGCCACATACCAACGACTCTTCCCAAGTTTCAAAGCAATTTCAATAAACGAACATTTCTTCAAACTTCGAATCTCCGCTCTTAAAATCCGCGTCAAATACGTCCAGTGCGTCGCCACAATACCAACCATAACACCACGCACACCACGCCCCATCGCAACGGAAATAATAATCAAAAAGATTATATGCGGAATCGATAAGAACACATCAATCAAAAACGTCACACAACGATCCACAACTTCCCCACAACTCGCCAATAAAAACGCCAACACAAACGACACAACAACACTCCCAATTGTTGCAACACTGGCAATTTGTAGCGACAAAGACAACCCCTTCATCGTTCTTACAAACATATCTCTTCCATACGCATCCGTTCCAAACACATGCATAAAACTAGGACTTAATAACTTACTCCCAAAATCAATCGCTAGATCTTGCTCGCTAACAATTGATCCATACACAAACACAAACAACACCAAACACAAACAACAACCCATCTCAACGAAAGCTTTATACCTTTTACTCTTCATACATTTACACCCTTACGAACACGCACATCAAATACACCCTGCAACACATCCGCAAGCATATTTCCAACATACACAAATACCGCCGTACATACCGTAATCCCTAACAACAACGGCACATCACCACTCAAACCAGCCTTCACCGCAATCCCGCCAAGACCAGGATAGTTAAACGCCGTTTCAATCAACACAACCCCAGAAAACAATTCCGCAAAACTTGCAAACTGAATCGTAATCGAAGGCAATAACACATTCTTAAGACCATACTTCGTAATCAAATCCATGCCCTTCAAACCACGTGACTTCGCATACACAATATGATCACTATGCATGATCTCAATCACCTTTTCTCTTGTATGCATCGTAATCTCAGAAACACCAACAAGCACAAGCGTCACAATCGGTAACACCATATGTGCCAATCGGTCAAACAACCCAACATCCGCCTGCACCACACCAATCGGTGAAGAAAACCCAACCGGAACCCATTGCAAGGAAATCCCAAAGACCATAATTAAAACCATCGCCACCCAAAAACTCGGCGTACTCGATACAACCATACAATACCCTTGCACAAAACGATCCACGCGACTTCCCTCATAAACACCCGAGACAATTCCAAAATACACACCAACAACCCCTTGTAACACAAAGGCAATTAAAATCATCACAAACGAAGAAGAAAACCCCTCCACAATGACCTTAGACACTTCTCTTTGATACACCAAAGACATCCCAAAATCACCATGCAAGACATTCTTCAACCAACTCATATACCGAACAAAAAACGACCCATTCAAGCCCCATTGTTCAACAAGCAAGGCACGTTGTTCAACACTTACACCACGACCCATACTACGCACAAAAGATTGCACCGGATCAATCGGCGCAATCTCCATTAATACAAAAGAAAAGAAGGATACACATAGTACCAAAAGCACTACTTGAAACAGCCTTCTACAAACATTCCATCCATTCCACTGTTCCATATGTATCCCCCTTTATTTTACTTCCGTTTCCAACTCGAAATCGTATCCAACATCGTCCATCCACCACCATGTGGTTGAACTTTTTGTCTTCCAATTTCTAAATCATCTTTCACAAGATAACAATGGTTCTCATTCACCATCCAAACCCATGGACAATCCCCCAGATTCGAACAACCAGTTACACCATCCCATTGAGCCTTTTGGAATAACACATACGCCTCTTCCAAAGACGCACTCCTCAAGGCCTCATGCAAATAGCCATCCACCACATCATTCTTGTAATAATTCGGATTGTAGTAATCAAATCCACCCATTGAACTTTCATACGTATAGTAAAGCTCTAATGGATCATAACCACCCCAACCAAACAACACCATCTCACTATACATCAGTGGCTCAATCTCTGACCACTCTGCATACACCGGTGTAATCTCAACACCAATCTTCTTACCCGTATCGGCAAATGCTAAGGCCAAGTTCTCACGATCCTTATAGGCATAATACAAATTCAACTTCGCCACAAGACCATCCTTACTACGAACACCCTCATCATTGAGCATCCATCCAGCCTCTTCAAGAATCTTAACAGCCTCTTCCACATTGCCATCTTCAAACTTCATGACTTCTTCATTAAACCAAGGCATCCCATCACAAATACTATAGGCCTTACTACCTTGTCCATTCAAAGCCCCATCAATCAACGCCTGACGATCAATCGCAACATTCATCGCCTTACGAATCGCTAAATCACTCGTTATATCATTTCCAACAACAGCACCTGGAACAATGGCACGTTCATCACTTACTCTACCATTACGCTTTTCCATTGGGAATGTAACCCCTCGATTATCCATCGTCTTAATCGTCTCAACATGATACCCATCCACAGAAACATCCACATCACTTACAGGAATCCGCACCACGTCAACACTCTTACTACGCGCCAATAACGACGCATTACTTTCATCCACAAACAAGAAGGTAACCTTTTCAAACGGAACAGCCTCTCCATAATAATATGGATTCGGTTTCGTAATTAATTGCTCGCCCTTCTTCCATTCCACAAACGCAAAAGGACCCGTTCCAATTGGGTTTTCCCCATAGGAACTCGAATACGAACCAGAAGGCACAATACCTAAAGATGCCATCTTACTAACAAACGTAATATCCGGCTCATACAACGTAAACACAACCGTATTCCCACTACCTTCAATAGATTCTAAATTACTCAAATCCACCGAAGAACTACCATCCATCTTCGCCGTTTCATATGTAAACACAACATCCTGAACGCCAAAGTCAGATCCATCGCTAAACTTCACACCATCACGCAACGTAACCGTATAAACCAAACGATCATCTGACAACTCATATCCCGTAGCCAAATCACCAACAATATTTAAATCCAAATCTCTTTGAAATAACGCACTCTGAAATAACGAAGTCCCATAATGCCCACTTCCCTTAATCGGATCAAACCCACTCTCAGGTTCTTCTCCAAACGCAAGCACTAATTCATTCGCATTACGAACGCTCTCACTCGTTCCACAACCAACGAACAACACACATAAAAGAACCGATACTAAAACTAATTTAAACCGCATACCCATTCTCCTTTACCGAATTCTATTATGTGAAATAATCCACCAACCAACAAGCCCCCTAGGGGGATAAAAAGAAGTCCCACCCTAAGGCAAGACTTCCTTCATTACTTCATCAATCGAACACAACTCACAA
>JAHHRC010000053.1 GCA_020026035.1 Erysipelotrichaceae bacterium
GGGTGGAGTTTATTTTACATACTTATAAGAAGGACAAACTATGAACAAAAAATACGGAATAGATATTAGTCAACACCAAGGGGATATAGATTTAAGTAAAATCAACCCCGAGTTTGTGATTATTCGTGGGGGATATTCAACGAAGAAAGACCCTAAATTTGATAGAAACGTAAGGGAGTGTCAACGCTTGGGCATTCCCTTTGGCGTTTATTGGTATTCGTACGCTTTAAACGCAGACCAAGCACGTGCAGAAGCATGGAAGTGTTTGGAAGTAATTAAAGGCTTAGATATTAAAGTGGGCGTATGGTTTGATATGGAAGACGCAGACCATTGGAAAGCAAATAAAGGCTTTACGTTTACGAAACAGTCAGTATCACCTATTGTATTCACTTTCTGTGACATCGTAGAAAGCAACGGATACTATACGGGCGTATACATGAGTAAGTCGTGGTTCAGATACCTTGATTCAACTTGCGATAGATTCGATAAGTGGGTTGCGTCATGGGGAAACAATGATGGCGGTGAACATGACAATACAAGTGCAATCGGCTCAATGTTGCAATACACCTCAGCGGGCAGACTTGATAAGAACGTAGCTTACTTTGGATTGGATCGTTACGACTTAAATAAAAAACCAACACCAAAACCCAACCCAGAACCTAACAACAAGGAGAAAGCGATTGAGTTACTAAGACAAGCGATTGATTTATTAGGGGGTTAAATTATGGCAACTGTGGATATCGTAAGTGTTTGTGCAACTATCATTACAGTAGGTAGTGCAATCACGATTATCTATAAAGGGTACTTGGTATCAAGAGAACCCGAAGAAAAACAAAACAAGAAAATTAAAAACAACTATGAAACACTACAAGCTCAAAACAAACGGATTGAGTGCATGGAAAACAAAATGGAACGCTTAGAGAATAGTCAAATGAAAACGAATAGGGAACGTGGAGCGATTTATACAGGGTTGCTTGCAATGATTGACTATTCCCTTGGTGGTGATGTTAAGAAGTTAGAAGAAGCACGTAGTGAAATTCATAAAGCCTTAATCGGCTTGAAAGGGATGTAAACATGAATATTGTAGAGTACATCGTACCTATTACAGCACTTGCAACGTGGGCTATTTGTCAGTTAATCAAGCCATGGATTGACGATAAATCAAAGTATATGCCAACGATAGCGGGGCTATTGGGTATTCTATTTCAACTATGGAATAGTGGCTTTCAACTATCAATCAATACGATTGTTATCGGTGTAGTAAGTGGACTAACCGCAACAGGACTATTTGAGTTTGGAAAGCAATTTAAAATAAAGGAAGGTGAATAATATGGCAATGTTTAACGCTTTTCGTGGCGGTGGACGTGGTGGACGTGGAAAGCCACAACCTAAGCCTAATCAATGGCAATCAAAACCACAACCTAAGCCACAACCGAAACCAAAACCACAACCAAGATACCAACCAAAACCAAGCCACTACAATCAACCAAAGCCAAAACCACAGGCTCACGCTTCAAACCCACCTAGCTTTTACGGACAGTCTAGACCACATCCAAGTCCTAGACCTGTACCAACTAACCCACTAAAGAAACCAAGCTATTACGCTTCACCAAGACAACCATTAAACCATAGAACACCACAACCATCTAAACCATCACAAAGCCCTTATGACTTTACGAAACCACATAAAACAGTCTTTGCTAATCCATACGCTAAGAACTATACAAAGCCTACTGAACCTATGCCACAAGCAATGGCTGATGGTTTGAAAAGACAGGCTCACAAGATTATGTACAAGCATAGTAACGGTCAACGTGGTTTGAAGGAATATATGCCACCTAAGGCGTCACCAAGTGAAAGCGTAGGCGGAAGTGGCTATGGCGGTGGATACGGAAGTGGCGGTGGAAGTGGATATGGTGATTATGATGGCGGTGGATACGGTGATTACGGTATGCCAGAAGAAGCACCACAACCACAAAACGATCCAAACGAACTAGCAAACTTAATGAAAGAATGGCTTGCAGAACAACAACGTCAACGTCAAGCAAACGCAGACAGAATGAACGCAGCGATTGACGCAGAAGGTAAAGCAATGGAAGCACGCTACCGTCAGCAGTTTGGAGCGATTGATGGGGATTATCAAAACCTAAAGAATCAATCGGAAGTAAACCGCTATAAAGCTATGCGTGCATTGAGAGAAACGCAAGCTAATAGAGGATTGCTAGAGAGCGGAGCGGGTAGACAAGACAACCTATTCCTTTCAAGCAATTACAACAACAACCTTTCCAAGATTATGCTCAAGGAAGCACAAGAACGCCAACGTGTTCATGACGCTATCAATGAAATGTGGAGCAAGATTGGAACACAAAAAGCAGCGAATCAATCGGCAGTGTTTGATGATAGTGCAATGACATCCATCTTGCCTATGCTTGCACCGCTATACAACGGAAACACAAGCGACTTACTAAGAGCCGCACTTGGAGCGACACGGTCAGTACCTATGCCAGCACCTATGGTAATGAACGATACTACCGTGCCTGTTAATAGAGCATTGATTGATGAAGACGATGACGAATATCGTCGTTAAATAATAATCGGGGGTATTTATGAAAAGTAGAGTTACGGGAATGCGTATTACAAAAAAGGGGGGCGGTAGAGAACAGTCTATTGCCCCACGCAATACCCCAAAACCAAGACGAGAAGACCGTTCAGCACAACAGGCTCAACGAGTTCAAGCACAAAGACAACAAGCACAACGTCAGCAAGCGGAACGTGTACAAGCAGAACGTGCAGCAAAACAAGCACAACAGGCTCAGCAAGCACAAGAGCGTCAACGTGTAGCGGAACAAAAACGAGCAGACGCTGAAAGACGTAAGCAAGAACAAAGAAGACAAGTTGAAGAACGCAGAAGACAAGACGCTGAACGTAAACGTGTAGAACAACAACGCAAGCGTGAAGAACTCACTAGACGTGCAGTCGAATCTCAACAAGCTATTGAATCAAAAAAGCGTCAGCAGAAAGAAGCACAAAAGCAACAAGCTAACGCAATCAATAAAACTAACAAGCTAGAAATTGAACGCAAACGCAATGAAGATAAAGCAAGAATGCGTGAAGAAAAGCGTAGACAACAAGAACTAGCAAAGCGTAAAACCGTTGTACGAAACGATAAAGACGCTTATAACAAGCCTATCAATGACAAGAAGGCTTATAAGAACGCAACACGTGAAAGCCTACAATCGAAACGATCTAAAGAGATGAATAAGTATCGTGGGGTTACACGTGAAGAATTACAAAAAGCAGCAAAGAAGAAAAAGAGCGATGTATCCTTAGCAAAACAAACAGGTGACTTACTCAAAATCACAGGGCAAGGAGCGGTAGACTTTGCAGACCAAACAAGTAAATTCTTGAGTGTAGCAACCGCTAAAGATAGACAAAGACAAGCGAAGAATATTGTTGAACGTGAAAAGGGCATTGTTAAGCACGATGGCTTTATAGATGCGATTCAAGATAAAGCCGAAGCATTGGGAGCAAAAATGTATAAGGCATTAGGGCAAGAAGACATTTATAAAACGCTCAAAAAGAAAGAACGTGAAGCATTAGAGCAGAATGTATACGGTGGTAAGAAACTAGAAGATATGCTCAGTAAGAGTGAACTAGATGCACTTACAACCTATAAGAACTTGCCATGGAAGAAGTCCATTGATAAAGCTACTAAGGAACTTACAGAAGGCAATATCTATAACCCAGCTACCGCAACGTCAACTAAGAATAGAGTTATCGGTAACGTAGCACGAAACCTTGGTAATCAAGGAACTAGAATGCTTACAGGTGCATTATTGACAGGTGGACTAGCACCAGGCACAGGCTCACTAGTGGCAATGACACCAGGTGCTTACGGTCAATCGGCTATGGACTCACTAGAAAAAGGCTATTCAATGAAACAAGCTAAGGGTAAAGCTTTATATGACACAGGGCTTGAAGTAGCTACCGAAAAGCTAATCGGTGACTTACCATTTGGAACGCCTACATTCAAGAACATAGCGGGTGAAGCAACCGAAGAATACGTGAATGAACGTTTGAGTCCTTACGGTGAAATGTTCTATGGAAAATCGTTTGGTGATATCACGAAAGACAACATGATATGGAAGGGCGATAACCTAAAGAATGCGTTAGTGGCGGGTGCGTATGGCGGACTTGGAGCAATGGCTCAAGGTGCAGTAGCACACCCTGTACAAAGCTATAATATGGTCAAGAATGACGTACAAAACGTAGTGAATGCGACTAAGGCGTACAATCAATTCAATGACAGTCTAAAGCAAACACAAACAAAGCCACCTGTTCCATTTGTGGAAAGTGAAGCAAGTAGAGATTGGACTAAGGCGGAAGATATCCAAAAGGTTGAAGAATACTTGAAGGCTAATCCATTACAAGATACTCAACTAATTGATGACAAAGGGCTTGAATTGTTGAATGCGATGGAACACCACCGTCAAATGAATCAACCTACCGAACTCACACCAACAACGGATGATAGAGATATTGGGCGTGCTAAGTTTGCGAAAGGCTATGGCGATAAATTACAAGCACTAGAACAACAAAAGCGTAAGATCCCATTGGATGTTGATACGGCTGGAGAGCAGTTAATGGAAGGTTTGGCTGAAAGGGGAGCGGAACTAACGGACGAACAGTTAGGGCAAGTCTTAGAATGGATTAAGCAAGAGCAAGTAAACCAAGCAAGAAAAGACGCAAACTTTAACTTTGACAACCTGTCAGCAAGCGAAAACCGCTACTTGAATAGAAAAGCTAAGGGCTTAGCAAAGTTAAGTGATATGCCTACCTTCAACACACAAGAAGGATTGCAAAACATCCAAGACGAACTAATGCGTGAAACACATGGCGGAAAGCTACCATCTACTTATGCTATGCAAAATAAGCAACGCTTAGACTCTTACAAGCAAGCAGTAGAAAACATGGAACTCAATCAATGGGAAAATGTTTATGATGATAAGTCAGCACCTAGCAACGCTATTAGAAACGAATTGAAGAATGCAGCAGAAGATACTTTGGGCGGTATCGTACCTAGCAAGCATGGAATCACTAAAGAGAACGTAGAGCGTTATAGAGATGCGTTAAACGGTAAGTACGAACACAAAACATCGGAATGGTTTGCACAACACTCAACGGATGAAGTCAGCATGGAACTGTCAGACCTTCAACAAAAGCAACAAATGACAGAACAAAGAATGGCAGAAGTTGCAAAAGAATACGGTGAAGATAGTGTAGAATATCTCAACGTAGCGGATGAATGGCAAGACAATCAATTACAGATTCACATGGCTGAAACAGAACTGAAAGCACGTGAAGAACGTAGCCACTTAAAGCCTAAAGCTAATACATTCAACGGCATGGAAGTACACCCTATGGCTCAGTCAATCGTTGAAGCGGTGAAGGCACAAGTGGATGTAAAACCTAATAGCCCAGAAGAACGACTAACACAAAAGACAGTTGAAAAGGCACTGCCCAAAATCGAAGTACAAGAAACCGCAAGGGAAGTATTGAGTGATGAAAATGTAGTGGAAGAAGTAAAGAAGATTGTAGCTAGTGATTTGTTTGATGAATCAAAAATGACAGGTCATGAGGCTATAAGAGATGCAGTTGCTGAAAAGGGATACGATAGAACCCACATTATCGAAACGTTTAAAAACATTCAGGATGACCCCGACACACCAGAAGACTTGAAGAAATTCTTTGCTAAGGCGGTAGAAGAAAACGAACTTGGATTAAGTAATCAAACGCTTAATCTTGCAGAACTAGCAAACGGAGCAAGTCAATTTATCAACGCAAACGGATACGAACAATCAAAAGCATTTGCTCAAGCCGTAGCTAATCAAACGTCAGTGTTCGACAACGTACTACATGGCTCAATCGAGCAGATGGCACTCAATGGTAAGAAGTGGTATCAAACGAAAGAGCAAGTTATTGATAACGTATATAAGGCGTTAGACGTAAACACACAAAGCCTATTCTATGAGTTAAAGAAATATGCAACGAACTCAGCAAGGGATGTAAATAAGCTATATGATCAAACCGTAAACAAGCTAGCGAAAGATGGTTATACGGTAAGAAACGTTGAAGGAAACTTTACTATCTTAGACGCTCAAGGCAATGACGTATCAAACCGTTTTGGTGAATCTATCAATCAACTTTCATCACAGTACGAAGCATATAACTACTACTTGAATGACATTCTTAATTTCCAAGCTACCATCTCACAAACAACGTCAGTAGCGGGGCAAACTTTACGAATGGCAAGACGTAGCCACGAAGAATCAACGGCTTATCAAGCCAAACTAATGCACGAAGAAGTAAATGCAATCAATGCAGAAATTCAAAAGCAGAAAATGCCGTTTGCCAAGAAAGACATCAAGGTCAAACTTAATGATGAACTTATGGCAAAGTTTATGAGTGCAGAAAACGCTATTGAACAAGCAAGAATCAAGGAAGAAATACAACGTGACTTAGCAGCACAAATGCCACCTACATTGCGTGGATGGTATGACCAGACAAGATACACGAGCATGCTATTCCACTTGCCTACTCACTTACGAAATATCGTAGGTAACGAATTGATGGGCGGAATGTTCAACGTAAAGGATGGAGTACGCTACTTATACGAAAAGACATTAGACGCTCAAGGTAAGATTGGGCATGATTCCTTTGACATTCATAACCCTGAACACCAAAAGATAAATCGTGAAGTAACGGATATGTTATACACACCAGACCTTGGCGGACTTGAACTTTCAGGTTTAATGAAACAAAACAAAGTAGTACAAGACTATGGCGAATGGTTAAGAAGTGGTAAGGATAAGCAAACGTTCTTTGAACAAAAAGGCTATGAAGGAAGACTACTCAAGGACTTGGTAAAGAATGACGCAAGCAATCTTGATGAATTCAATCTAATCAACGATAGCAAGCAACATAAGTACCTAGCGAACCGTATTACATCCATGCTTATCAACGATGGTATCCAAGCAGTAGATAGCGAACATGGTTATAAGCTGATGGATAGCAACGGAAACGAAGTAGACGCAAACGACTATATCAACAAAGCGTATAACAACGTAGCAGCACAGGTCATTGCAGACGATGACGTACGCAGTGCAAAGGAAAGCAACCTAAAGCGGTATGATCAATTTGTAGATAACCTATACGAACTAAAAGACGCAGAACGTGCAGTAACAGGTGATACAAAGTTTAAGCTACATCACGGTGCTAAACAGTACGTAAACCATTGGGGAAACAATTGGGCGTTTGGTAGAATGATGGGCAAGATTGCCGAGTTTAACGGAAACGCTTTGAACGAGATGGATATTAGAGCGTTGAAACCACGATACAAAAAGAACCTTGCTAGAGCGTTGAATGCACAAGGTTATGACGTTGACGGTGAAAACCTAGTTAAAAACGGTAGAAAACTCACTCAACAAGAACAGGATATGGTAGTTGATAAGCTACACGACAAAGCATTAGAAGAAGCAAAACAAGCTACTTTCCATGACGCAAGCGTTGTGGCAAATGCTATCAATAACATGATGAACGTTCCTGTCTTTGGCGGTGCATTGTCAGTTATTCAACCGTTCGTACAAACGCCTGTTAATGTATTCAGACGTGGCTTTGAGTTCTCACCTGTTGGATTAGTGAAGTCTATGACTCAATACACCGAACTAGTAAACAACGGTGAAGGTGACAAGGCTATCAATGAAATCTGTAAAGGTCTAACAGGTACAGGCGTTGCTTTGATTGGTGCATTATTACAGAATCAAGGCTTACTTGATATTGACTTGGGGGATGAAGACGAAGGCAAAGAAGCGAACCGCCTAATTGCTAGACTCTTTGGATACAAAAACATCAACGTTAAAGTTGGGGAGTATCAAGTTGACATTGCAAACATCCAACCGTCAGTCATTCCACTTGCCTTTGGTGCATGGACGATGAAGGAAGTAAATAACGGAATTGATACGGATGCCTTAGAAGAAGACCCTATCAAGTTTGCGTGTGAAGCCTTGGGGGCTATGATGCAACCGTTCATGTATGCGTCATTTATGAGTGGTATCACAGAACTAGCACAAGACATGGCAAGACATCCAGACAATCCAGGCGGAGCGGGTATTCAGTCATTTGTTGGAACTGCCGTATCTCAAATGTTGCCACAAGCCTTTGCGGCGTTTAACAGAGTGATTGACGATAAGCAAAGAGAAACTTATTCTACAAACTTTACGCAAGGTCTAAAGAACCAAGTAATGCGTAAAACACCTTTCATGAGTGATAAGCTAGAGCCGAAGATTGATAGATACACAGGCGAAGAAATGGTAAACAATGGCGGTGATTCAACATTAAGCCGTGCTGCTTACAATATGTTCTCAATCGTGCCTATCACAAAGAAGGCAGATGAACCTGAACTTGAAGAATTGTTACGTGTATACGGACATTCAAAAGAAAATGGTATCCTACCTAACCAAGTAGACTTTAAGTCAATGCTTACAAATGACAAGATAGACTACAAACTCACACCCGAAGAACGTACTAGAGTTAACAAGGTGATGGGAAAGACTTGGGATGCGTGCGTAAAACAATTCATGAACTCAGAAATGTATAAGAACATTGATGATGACGAAAGAGAAAAGATCCTAAAGCAGATTCAAAACTTTGCAACGGATACAGGCGAGGATGAGTACTTTAAGAGCATTCCTTTGGGAAGTGTTATGAATACTACAAACAAGAACTGTACACAGGCTATGGAAAAGTATGGACTTGGTGCATATCAATTCTTTAGTTTGAATAACATTCAAGGAACGAAAGACCACGAAACAGG
>JAHHRC010000054.1 GCA_020026035.1 Erysipelotrichaceae bacterium
GTAAGAATTATGAGCGTGTATTGAAATGTGATTTAGATCGTATTTCGGTGAAAGCCACAAGAGGCGAGGGCCTTGGGTTTGTTGGTGAAATGAAGGGTGTACAGGCAAGTGCTGTTGTATTACTCGAAGAAAAGCCTTCTAAGAGATAGTAATCTTGGAAGGCTTTTTTCTATTTTGCATCTCCGTGTTTGACTTGTGTCATTGTCACAAAGGAAAGAATGGAGAAGATTACTGCATATGGGAATAAGGTGTAGTAGGAAATATGTTCGAGAAGATAGCCACTGAAGATTGGTGTGAAGATTTGTGCGGCCATTGAGAAGGTGTAATAGATTCCCGTGTATTTTCCAATGTCACTCTGTCCGCCCATTTCTACAACCATTGGATAGGAATTCACATTGATGCTTGCCCAACCAAAGCCGATGAGGGCAAAGAGGATGTTCATAGTTGGTGTGTAGGTTTTGATGGTCATTGCCATGCCGTAACAGAAAGTCATTACAAGAACGCCCATAAGAACTGTTTTCTTACGTCCTAGTTTTTTGGATAGATAGCCGATTGGTAAGAAGCTTACAACTGCCGCAACGGTTGCGACCATAAGGCAGGAAGCGTATTTGCCGTTTGTAAGGTGTAATACTTCTTCTCCATAGCGGCTCCAAGCAGTGATTACGGCGTTGTAGGCAGTAAACCAAAGGAAGACCGAGGCGAGTAGGTAGCTCATGGAACGTTTGACATCTTTTGGGAGTTTGGTAGATGTTTTTGTCGTTTCTTCTTTGGCTGTATGATCTTCAATGCGTAGTTTGTTTTCATCAATGGTGTAATACAAAATAAGAATAGAGATTGCCATGGTGATGCAGATGGCAATGGTGAGTGGCATGTAGTTGGTTGGTGTATTTGGAGTATCTTTTAAAAGGAAGCGGATCATGACTAAGGCAAGCATACCACCGACTGCGCCTTGTAGGTTGATAATGGCGTTTGCGGATGAGCGTAGTGGGGCTGGTGTTAAGTCTGGCATAAGGGCGACGGCTGGTGATCGATAAATGCCCATTGCGACTAATAGAATCAATAGCGTGACGATGAAGGCGGTTTGGCTTTGTGGGTTGTTGAAGAGGCTAATTAGGATCAGTAATGAAAGAATGGAAAGGGTTGTGCCAATAAGGATATATGGCATGCGCTTTCCTATTTTTGTGTTTGTTTTGTCGGATAGGCGGCCAAAGTAAGGTAAGAGGAAAAGGGCTAATACATTGTCTAAGGCCATGACGACTCCGATCATGGTTTCTTTCATGGCGAATGTGTTTTTTAGGATTTTGGGTATCTCGTTATTATAGAATTGCCAAAAGATGGAAATGGATAAGAAGGCAAAGCCGATACAAATGGTTTTCTTTTTGTCTAGTTTCATAAGAACTCCTTTTCTGTTTGAATCTATTTTACCATTAAATGGAAACGCTTTCATTCTTTTTAAAGAAAAACAGTAGCGAACTACTGTTAATAGGTATAGTGGGCAAAGAGGCGCTCAAGTTCTTTCCAGGTTACAGGAATGGCGTTTGAGTGGGCAGGTCGAGTTAGGGGGATGAGGTATTCGATGTCTAAGAGATCAATGTGTTTGAATTGTTCAAAGTCATTGGTGTAAAGGCATTTGAACTGTGATCTTGTGTAGTCATCGTAGTAGAGGAAGTAGCCTTCTTTTTCGAGGTTTTTTAGGACCATTGGGCCTTCGCTTTGGTGGCCGGTGATCATGTTTGAGAAGGTTTGGTAGTCGTGGAAAGAGTTGATGGAAGTTGCGACAAAGAGTTGGGAGTGGTCTTCCATTGGTTGGCGTTCGTCTTTTAATACCATGGTGTATTTGTTTTCTTGTTTGACGATGGTTCCGTCTATGACTGGAAAGTTTGTGTTGATGAGGGGTTGTGGGTATGAGAAGTTGTTGAAGTCGGTTGTGTAATTAAAGAACATGCCTTGATCATCGACCGAGGACCAATACATCACGTAGGAATTGGAAAGGCGGTCATAGAAGGCTTCTGGTGCCCAGGCTTGGCTTTCTTTGAGGGGGAGGGTTTGGCTTGTTTTGTTTACTTGTAATAGACGTTGGTTTTCAAAGTGAATGATATCCTTTGTGTCGTATGCATAGATGGCATTGGTGTTATAGCCTTGGGTGGCTAAGAGTGTGAAGGTGCCGTCGGTTTTGCGGACTAAGGCAGGGTCACGGAGGCGTTGGGTGCCGATGGTTGGTTTAAGGATGACTCTGTCTTCGTTGAGTTTGAACCAATATTTGCCGTTATAGGTGTAGCAGAGTTTGAGTGCTTCTTCCTCTTCGGTGAAGTAGGTGATGACATAGGCAACGTATGGGTCTAAGAGGGTGATGTTTGTTAGGGTGATTGATTGGTTGTCGAGGGTTGCCTCAAGGGTAATTGGTTCGTATTCTTGGGCGTTTTCTTTTTTGAAGATTTTGTTGTCTTCAATGTAGGCGTTTCCTTCTTTGACGGTGTAGGTGATGGTTTCATAGGGGAGTTGTTGGCCGTCTTGTAAGAAGGGGTCAATGGCGTGTTGGAGGTTGTTTAGGGTTTCGTTGTTGGTTTCTTGGTAGTTGGTTTCAACTTGATAGGTTGTATTCGGTTGTAGTGGTTTTGTGCAGGCGGTAAGGCTGATGGCACAAATCCCTAGCAACAATGTATAAATGTGTTTTTTCATAGGGGTATTTTAGCATTTTGTGGGCTTTGTCTTCAATTGCATATGGAAAGATGCACAAATGTGCTACTATGGGGAAAAGGAGTTTGTATATGTTTAAAACGACGGATGAAATCAAGGTTTTAAGAGATCCAGTCCATGGGTACATCCATGTTTCGTATGAAGTTGTTTGGCAATGTATTAATTCGGATTGGTTCCAAAGGTTGCGTAGGATTAAGCAATTAGGTGGTGCGAGTATGGTCTACCATGGGGCGGAGCATACGCGGTTTAGTCATTCTTTAGGGGTGTATGAGATTGTTCGAAGAATGGTGAATGAAGTAAGTGATTTGCAGGCGTGTTTGAGTGAGGAAGAAAAGCTTGTTGGCATGCTTGCAGGGTTATTGCATGATATTGGTCATGGACCATATTCACATGCGTTTGAACGGGTGATGCATGGAAATCACGAGCAGTATTCTTGTTTGATTATTGAAGGTGGTACGAGTATTACGCGGATTCTTGAAGAATGTATGGAGGGGTTGAGTACGAAGGTGGCTGATGTGATTCGCCATACGTCAGATACGCCTTTGTTAGAACAGCTCATTAGTGGACAATTGGATGCGGATCGGATGGATTACTTGTTACGAGATGCGTATTATACGGGTACGACGTATGGGGAGTTTGATTTGGAACGAATTCTTCGGGTGTTACGGGTAGAAAACCAACGTTTGGTGGTGAAAGAGTCAGGGATTTATGCGATTGAGAATTATATTATGGCTCGTTATCACATGTATTGGCAGATTTATTACCATCCAGTTGCTAGGTCCTTTGAATGGATGTTGGATTTGTTGTTTAAGCGTTTGAAAGAATTGAAGACAAATGGTTTGGAAATGGATTGTGTGTCGTTTTTTGAAGATGTATTAGAAGAGAAGATGATGGACTTAGATGCTTACTATGCACTTGATGAAGCAAGGTGTATGGTTGGGTTTATGCGTTGTAAACAAAGTGGCGATGCGATTCTTAGCGATTTAGCGGATCGTTTGCTGAGTCGTAGGTTGTTTGATTATCAGGAAGCGAATGTTGCAAATGTTGAAAAAGTATTAACGGCATTAGAAGCATGTGGGTATAATAGGGAGTATTATCATGTTGTGGACCAAGTGGAACAGTTGCCGTATTCGCCATATACGGATAAGAGTACGTTGATTTATGTTCGGATGCATGGTGGGGATATTTTGGAGTTGTCTAAGGTGTCTTCGATTGTAGCGGCGGTTTCTAAAGGTCGTAAACACAGCGATGTACGGGTATTCTATCCGAAGGAAATTGGAGAGTTTGTATGATTGTAAATGTGGAAGTAAAACGATTTGACTTGTTAGAACATAAGAATGAAGTATTAGCGAAAGGAAAGGGGATTCTCAAGGGGGATTTCCTTTCCTATTTTGAAGAAAGCGAAGAGCGGCGTTTTAAGCATGAAGTGATGTTTCAAAAGGATCATTGTGTGTTGAAACGGTTTGGCGATGTGGTATCGATTTTAGAACTTCATAAGAATGGCGAAAGTGTTGCGAAAGTGGATTCGGAATATGGCTTGATGCAACTAAAGGCGAAGGTTGTGTCACTTGCGAAGTGTGAGGATCGATGGCTTGTTCATTATCGGATTTATGATGGGGAACGAATTGTGGTTGAGCAGCGTTTGGAGTGGTTGATTTCGTATGTCTCATAAGTTTGTGATTTTTGCGTGGAAATTGATTGACAGAAAAAAACTTTGTGTTTAAATATATGCGGACAAAGAAAGCACATACATCTTTGTATTAGAAATAAGAAGAAAGGTTAAGAATAAGGTTCTTTATGGCAAAAAAGACAATGGTTGAAACAGCATATGAAGTTCTTGGAAAACATGCTGGTGAAATGCAATTTGGACCACTTTTCCTTGAAGTGGCAGAAGAAATGAATATTCCTGAGGAGATGCGTCCAGCGAAGAAGCGTCAGTTGTATGCAAGTTTATTAGAAGATACTCGTTTTGCGGCTCTTAAGGGGAATCACTGGGATTTGAGAAATCGTCGTAAGTATGAAGAATTACACGAAATCGATGATGTGACAGACGATAGTGACGATGATAATGATGACGATATTGAAGAGGAAGAAGATGGTGGTGTTCTAGATTTACCATCTAGTAGCGAACAATATTAAGCAAAAGACTCGAAAGGGTCTTTTTACTTTGGGTAGAAATGTAACCGCTTTACTAAAAAATAGCGTAAGAATAAGCGATGTAAGCCTTTGAATTTTGTTTGGAAATGGTCTAAAATGGATGCGTAGTAATCAATTAGGAGGAATTTAACTATGGTAATGGTATCTGCAACAGAAATGATCAACAAAGCACATGAAGGTCATTATGCAATCGGTGCATTCAACATCAACAATCTTGAATGGACAAAGGCGATCCTAGCAGCTGCTCAAGAAGCTAACTCACCAGTTATGCTTGGAGTATCTGAAGGTGCAGCAAAGTATATGTGTGGTTTCCAACAAGTTGTTGACATGGTAAAAAATGTTCATGACAGCATGGGAATTACAGTTCCAGTGGCTCTTCACTTAGACCACGGTAGCTATGAAGGTGCGAAGGCTTGTATCGAAGCAGGATTCACATCTGTAATGTTCGACGGTTCTCACTATGACTTCGAAGAAAACTTCGAAAAGTCTAAGGAAATCGTTGCACTAGCTCACAGCAAGGGTGTTTCCGTTGAATGTGAAGTTGGTGGAATCGGTGGTAGCGAAGATGGTATCACTTCAAATGGTGAACTAGCTGATCCACAAGAATGCAAGAAGATTGCTGATCTTGGAATTGACTTCCTAGCAGCTGGTATCGGTAACATCCACGGTGTTTACCCAGCAGACTGGAAGGGTCTAAGCTTTGACCGTCTAGGAGAAATCAACGATGCAGTAAATGGTAAGCCATTAGTACTTCACGGTGGTTCTGGTATTCCATTCGAACAAACAAGCAAGGCTATTGACCTTGGTGTTTCTAAGATCAACGTTAATACAGAACTTCAATTAGTATTTGCTGAAGCTACTCGTAAGTACATTGAAGAAGGCAAGGATCAAGTGAAGAAGGGTTATGACCCACGTAAACTTCTAAAACCAGGTGCTGATGCAATTACAGCTAAGGTTGTAGAAATGATGAAGGCTTTCGGTTCTTACGGAAAGGCTTAATCGTTCTAGAATCGCTTTGAAAGAGTTACTCTAACGAGTGGCTCTTTTCTTTTTGTCGAAGAATTAAAATGACTTATTCTTGTTAAGTTTGGTATAATTGGACACAGGGTTTCTTTTTTTAGGAACTTTGAACTTGCATTAGAAACGAGGTGCGTGGATGGTTGAAGCGGTGTTATTTGATATGGACGGTATTCTGTATGATAGCGAAGGCTTTTATATGGAAGGTACGTATCAATTGATGAAATCCTTTGGCTACAAGGGCGATAAGAAGTCGTTGAATTGTGTGGTTGGTACAACGATGGACAAGACGTTTGCGTTGTTGTCGGAGTTGTTGGATCACAAAGTAAGTCCAATGGAGTTACGAATTGCGAATGATGCCTACTATGAAGCACATCCACTAAACTATAAGGACATTATGTTTAAGGGGATTCCTGATGTGTTGAAAGAGTTTCAACAGGCGGGAATTAAGATAGCATGTTGTTCAAGTTCACCTTTGCAATGTATATATGATAGTCTTGATGCGATGGGTATCAAGGAGTACTTTGATTTTGTAGAATCAGGCGATAATCTTGAACATCCTAAGCCAAGTGGCGACATTTATGAAATGGCGGCGAAGGCGTTGGGTGTTGATTGTAGTGCTTGTGTTGTGTATGAGGATTCAAGAATTGGCATTGAAGCAGGGAAGAATGCGGGGATGGTTGTTGTTGGAAGAATTGATACACGGTTTGAGCAGGATCAAAGCGAAGCGGACTTTCTTGTAAAAGATGAATATGAGATGAAACAAATAGTCCTAAAAGGAAGGATGTTATGATGGAAGAAGTCATTCGAATAAAAGGAGGCAAGCGTCTTAACGGTAGCGTTACGGTATCGGGGGCGAAGAATGCCACAGTTGCCTTGATTCCTGCGGTCGTATTGGCCAATGGGCCAGTTACACTAACAGGTGTTCCAGGGATTGAAGATGTGGATGCCTTGAGTGAGATTTTAGGCTTATTGAAAGTAAGTGTTGTAAAGAAGGATGAAACGCATTTGGTGTTTGATCCGACAAATATGGAGAATGTGGACTTAGATGCAGATGTGGTTACGAAGTTGCGTGCTTCGTATTACTTCATGGGGGCGTTGCTTGGAAAGTATGGCAAGGTTCGGATGAAGATGCCAGGTGGTTGTTATCTTGGGCCACGTCCAATTGATTTGCATATCAAGGGCTTTGAGGCGTTGGGTGCAGATGTTGTGTATGAACGTGGTTGTTATGTGATCGAAGCGAAGGAATTGAAGGGAAATCATATTTTCTTAGATATCGCTTCGGTTGGGGCAACGATTAATATTATGATGGCTGCGGTATATGCCAAGGGTCGTACGATTATTGAAAACGCCGCGAAGGAACCGGAGATTATTGACGTTGCGACATTGCTCAATAAAATGGGTGCACATGTCCGTGGGGCTGGTACGAATGTGATTACGATTGATGGTGTGAATCATTTGAATGGATGTTTCCACGAAATTATTCCAGATCGTATTGAAGCTGGGACATTTGTGGTGATGGCTGCTTGTTGTAGTGATAAGATGGAAATCTTGAATGTGATTCCTAAGCATATTGAGTCGCTACTATTGAAGCTTGAGGAAAGTGGCGTGAAGATGGATATTGGGGTAGATCGTGTTACGGTGTATGGCAATCAAGTCTTAAAGCCAATTGAAGTCACAACAAAGCCTTATCCTGGGTTTGCGACGGACTTGCAACAACCCTTAACGGCATTATTAACACAAGTGAATGGTGTGAGTCGAGTATCGGATACGATATACAAAGAGCGCTTTAAGCATTGTATGGAACTACAACGTATGGGTGCGAATATTGAAGTGGGCGATGGTTGTTGTGAAGTGCATGGGCCTACGAAATTATATGGTAGTAAAGTAACGGCGACGGATTTACGTTGTGGAGCGAGTTTGGTGATTGCTGGCTTGCTTGCCGAAGGGGAAACGGAGATTCATGATGTGTATCATATTGATCGTGGATATGACAACATTGATGGAAAGCTTCGTGATCTTGGAGCGATGATTGAACGTGGCGAAGCTGAGCCAATTCGTGGTTAATGACATTAGGTATTTTACCTAGTGTCTTTTTTAATTGGTGGGAGTATTCTATAGGTAGAAATGAGGTGTATTTATGCTTGTGGAAGTTTGTTGTGGTGGTTATGTGGATTGTTTACGTGCGTATCAGGGTGGTGCGAAGCGTGTTGAATTGAATACGGCGTTAGCACTTGGTGGTTTAACGGCGAATGTGACGGATTTGAAGCTTGTAAAGAAGAATACACCGTTAGAAGTGATTTGTATGGTGCGTTGTCGAGGTGCTGGTTTTTGTTATAGCGAAGATGAAGTGACTGCGATGTTTGAAGCGGCGAAAGATTTGTTGGAAGCTGGAGCAGATGGGATTGCCTTTGGATTTTTGAAGGAAGATCGAAGTGTTGATGAAGTGTTGACAAGGAAGATGGTAGAGCTTGTGCATAGGTATGGAAAGTGTGCAGTATTCCATCGGGCATTTGATTGTGTTGTGGATATGCATCAAGCGATGGAGCGTTTACTTGTGTGTGGATGTGATCGCGTGTTAACGAGTGGATTAAAGAAAACAGCAATTGAAGGGGCAAGTAGTGTTGGTGAGCTTGTCTCGTTGTATGGTGATCGAATTGAGATTCTTGCAGGCTGTGGCATACGGCCTGACAATGTGATGGATTTAGTGTATACGAGTCATGTGAAGCAGGTGCATGCGTCTTGTATGGACTTTGAGCATGATGTGACTACATATGGAAATGAAGTGAACTATTCGTATTTAGGAAATGATACGTATGGGGAAGTAAGTGTTTCAATGGTGGATAACTTGTTGAATGCATTTGACGTGTTTCTTGA
>JAHHRC010000055.1 GCA_020026035.1 Erysipelotrichaceae bacterium
CGATCGATTACCAAGGATAAGTATGATTTTCGGTAAAAAACACTCTTGTTTAAGGAGAACAAGGTGAAGTGGTTTCTTACCTTAGAAGAAAGGAAAGGTAACCGATCTTTTGCTGGAATACATCCAGCGGAATAAAAGGGTATAGAGATTATAGACTTTCGTCTATCAGTTAGTTAGGAGAAACTAACTGTCTATATATTACATGGTATGGGTATACGCGTCAACCCCTTTTTGAAATCTTTTGCGAATTATTTCGCAAACTCTATTTCGGTTTTGATTATACCATAACAATCGTGTGATTCTTATGTGATTGTAGAGTATAAAGCGCTTACATGATTAAAGTTGTTGTCTTTTTACATGGAAAAAACAGGTCATGCAAGCACAACCTGTTGCTTTCGCTTTCGACCTTACTGGAGGGTAACGGTCATATATTGTAACTAGATCTGAAGGATAGCGTTGAGTACGACGCTTGAAAGCTCTGCTTGAAACTAGAATCGAATAGGGGTCGATTCTAGGTGGAAGATCAAGCAAATAGAAGGAATTGATCTAGGTACAAACTTAGGAATAAACAATCATTTTTTGTAGACTTCCTTGTTTGCTGTATTGTTGTTTGTAGATGCTTGTGCATTTGTCGTATTGGGCAAATAGTTTTTTGCAGTCTTCGACATTGCAGTAGACTTTCCACATTCCGCAATACTTACAACCTTGTCCTTTGTGTTCAATGAAACATTTGACATCTTCGATTGGATAGCCAAGGAAGATTCCGATTTCATGGGGGAAGGTTGTGGAAGTGTTTAAACGGTATTTGAGGTAGTAGATGCAGTTGTTTACATCAAATGCATCGTAGCCAAAGTCTTTTAGTAAGGCTTGGACCTCTTTGTCGTTTAGTCGTTTTGCTAAATGATTGGTTCGGTAGGCATAGATTAATAGATTATTATGCCGTTCTTGTAAGACTGTTAGGTAAACGCCGCGCTCATTGAGCATGTTGTTATAAACAGTTATTTCTTGATATGCAAGTTCAATGTCTTCAAAGAAGTAGTTGAACAAGTTTGCGCATTTGATGCCTGCTAAGGTTGGTGCGCAATAGTCAATTAAACTGCGGTCTAACATGATTAAGCGTTTGCGAGTTCTTTACCTAGTGCGATGCATTCAGCGATTGCACCATCATCTGGTGCTTCGTTGGCGATTACGCCTTCACCAGTTGCGATTGTAGCGCCTGCTGCACTCATACGATCGCAGAAGTCTCTCATCCATTGGCCATCGCCCCAGCCATAGCTTCCGAATAGTCCAAGTGTTTTGCCACTTACGAACCCTTCGATGCTTGTGATGTAAGGTTCAAATTCACCTTCATCTAATGTTTCTGCACCCATTGCGGAGCATCCTAGTGCAACAGCACTTGCGTCAGCTACCATGTCAGGTGTTGCGTTTGATACGTGAACTACTTCAGCTTCTTTTCCAGCTTCGTTAATTCCTTGGGCAATTGCATTTGCCATTTCTTCTGTGTTACCAGTCGAGGACCAATAAATTACATAAATCTTGCTCATATAACCTCCGTAGAAGTTAGCCTTTGCTAACTGAGAACAATGTAGCACCATTCTAATTGGAATGCAAGAAGAAAGTTAGTTAAAACTAATTGTAGTTTGAAAATGAGATCTTTTGTTTCAAAAGAAATAGAATTGCTTGTGTAAATTGTTTGGTTTTTAAACTTTTTTATTCTATAAAAAGGCTTTACTTTCGATATCATAAAAATTGAGATATAAAAAATTTGTGCAATTCCAAGAAAGCGAGTGTTACGTACCTTGTGTATTGTGGATTAAAGTGCGTAAATATGCGTTTTTTTTTTTTTTTTTTTGATTACTAGACACATGCTTTCTATCTATATAATAAAGATAAGGGACTGACTTGGAGTCAGTTTGATTTGCTCAAATTGTATTTTTCCTATTGCGTGAAAGTTTTACTTGATTATAATAATTCGTGCAATTGCATTTACAGTTAGAAAGGTTTTGTTTGATTTTCGACAAACTTTTTTTAACGCCTAAAACAGATAAGGCATGGATTCTGAAGAAGACAAAGGGAGGAAGAAATGGTAGTCCGAAGAAAGTGGTTTATGTTGTTTATTTGTTTGGTGCTAGCTACGTCCGTATTTACGACTACGAGTTATGCCGATGACGTGCTCGACCAGATGAGTGGTTTGAATTGTTTATACGAAGATGAAGATCATCCGTATGTTCCAGCTGAGATTTTGGATGAGACTGTATTAGATGGTGGTCTTAAGTATAAACTTCTTGTGAATGGTGAAGAGGTTTCAGGTATTAAAGTGTTGGAACCAAATCAAGCATTTCAAATTACAATAGATTTTGCGTTTAAGAAAGATGTGAGTATTAAAGATCATCTTGAATGGTATGCTGAGTTACCGGAGTTTTTTGAAACCTTAGGGATTCAATCGCAAGAGAAAACACAAATCAAAGATGAAAGTGGGAATTTGAAGGCGACGTATTGGATTGACAATGGGTTTGTGTCATTGAAGTTTGATCGTAACTGGATACAAGCGAATAGTTCTTTGGTGAGTGGTTCATTAGCGTTTGATGGGGAATTCAAAAACGATAGTACGCAAGAAGAAAAACAGATTGAAGTAACGTTGCCGGAGAATGCAAAGTTAGATCTTGTGGTACAACCAAAACCGGTCGATGTTTCGAATACGAAGAAGATGCTTGAGAAGTTTGAAGATGGTGTTGCGTATTATAAGTATCGCTTTACTGCAAATGAACCATCGAGTCGATTCATTCTAAATGATGTTCTAGGGGAGCATTTAGAGTTGATTGACACGAGTTTGGTGTTTGATGGGATAGAAGTAAGCGATGTTAGGAAAATGGATCATGGATTTTCGTATGCACCGGGACTTGTTCAAGCTGGTGAGCATGTATTAACGTATCAAGCAAAGGTTGTTGATTTCAATGATGTAAGTAATGACAATGGAGATTTCTATTTGAATGGAACTTCAAATACAATGACATTGCATGGTGCATCGAATGTGGAAGAAAGTTCGACTAATGATTTGAAGTTTAAGCGAATGGAAAAATCAGGAATCAAGAATGAGGATGGATCTGTTACGTGGACAATTGTGTTGAATAAGATTCAAAATACGTGTTGTGAAGTAGAACAGCCACGAATTGCGATTGATTTAACGAATATGCGTTTGGAAGATCAAATGCATACAGGAAAGCTTGTGGAAGACTCTTTGAATTGTGAGATTCATACCAATGAGGGACAATTTGAAAAAGAGATTTCCTTGCAAAAAGAAAACGATGTGTATTTCTTAGAGTTTGATGATTCGTTTGGGTCTGATGAAGTGGTGATTACGTATAAGACGAATGGGTATGAAAGCAATGATCTTGTGGCAAGAAATCACGCGGAATTAAAACGAAATGGGAAGTTGTTTGGAAGTATTGGATCTGCAGTTACCTTAGCAAAAGCGGATGCGACGCTTACAAAGACACATGAACGTGATGAGGAAACGGGGATTACGAATTGGACGGTGAGAGCACATGTTCCATTTAAGGTAAATTCTTTTAACCTAAAAGATCAATTGAGTGTTTCAGCAAGTGGAGAGATTCTTCAAAATACAACGTACGACTATCAAGATGTGGATGAAATGAAAGTTCGAATCTTGAAGGATGGTCAAGTGATTGAAGCGCCATTGACGGAACGTAAGGAAAAATATTTTGAATGCGAATATTTAGAAGGGTTAGAGAACTTTGATATCGTACTTGTTTATAAGACATTCGACAATAAACAAGTAGCGAAGTATAGGAATGATGTAACGTTAGAATTGTTTAACGAATCAAGTCCAAGTCCATTAGAACAAACGGTTGAATTTGAAGTGACACAAGATAAGCCTCTTTTTAACAAACAGTTTGATTCTTCTGCGAGTAAATTAGAGGGACCTCTTAATCAACGTGAATATGTTTGGAGCATTGAAGCGAATAAGTTGTTAGGGTCGTACGAAGGCTTTGTGGATTTAACAGGAAAGACCATTACAATTTATGAACATATTCCGGATGGGATGAAGTTTAAAGAGCTTCGTAATACTTATGATCATCATGTAAGAAGTGTTACGGAAGTTGGAAATGAAGTCATTATTACACTTGAGGGTTATAAGAAAGATTTGATTTCCTTTGATGTTGTTTGCACGTTGGATGAGTCGTTTGTGGTTCAAACTGATTCAGAGATGTATGTAAGTGGTGGATCTTTAGTCGCATTGCCAAAAGTTACGAATCGAGCTGACCTTCAGGTTGGAGACTATAGGGATTCAACGGAGAGTTCAAGAAAGGTTGAGGTTCCTGTTCTTGATAAGAATGGGAAGTTGGATGAGAAGTCTTCGAATGTGAAGTACACGATTGATGTGAATAAAGATGAAGCTTTGTTAATAGGGGAAGAAAGTAAGAAGTTAACGATTAAGGATACGTTGGATGAGCGTACTAGTTATCTAAATGGGTCACTTGTCGTTACGAACAAAGATGGTAAGGATATTACTGCTCTTTGTGAATTGAAGGTTCTTCAAGATGGTTTAAAACAAGTTTTAGAGATTAAAGTACCGAATCGAACACATTGTAAGATTGCCTATGAGACGACATTGAAAGGTACGTTGAATGAAGAAATCGACGTTGTGACAAATGTTGTTGAAGTAAGTGGTTATAAGATGTCTTGTGCATCACAAAATGAGAATCTTGTGATAAAGAAGGCTTTAGCCGATGTAAGAGGTGTGAGTGATCGTATTACGATTCGTAAGTTTAAAGGCGGTAATACTAAGGAAGTGATTCCTGGAACGGAATTTAAACTATCAAAACTAGACGTTTTGACAGGGAATGCCAAGGAAACCGTTAAGAAAATAACCGATAACAATGGAATCGTTGAATTTAAAAATCTTGAATTATACCAACTCTATAAGCTAGAAGAATCAAAAGCAGCTCCTGGATATAAAGCATATACGGATGCGAAGTATATTGTCTTAACGGAAAGCGCGAATAAAGATTATACCGATATCGTTGAAAAGATTCGAGAACAAGCGTGGTTTGATGGGAATTACATTGAGTCTGGGAATGTGTTTGATTACTTTAATGTAAAAGAATTTACACCTACAGAAAGAAAATCAGAGCCTCCTCATGAGACACATACACCACCTGTACCTGTGGCTAATCCTCCAGAAAATACTGAAGTAGTACCTCCAGAAGAACCGAAGGAAACAGAAGAAATTCCACCGGTTCCTGTGGAAAAAGAAACGGTAGAAGAAGAACCGGTTGTGCCTGATGGGGAAAAACCGACAGAACCAGAGGAAGAAACGCCTGATGTACCTAATGTTCCAGAAGTTGAGAAACCAAAAGAAGATAAGCCTGAAAATCCAGAGGTAATTGAAAAACCTAAGGAAAAGGAAGAAGAACCACCTGCACCTCCTACTGTGGAAGAAAAAGAACAGGAAAAACCAGAAAAACCAGAAAAACCAGAAAAACCAGAGGATAAAGAACAAGAAAAGCCAACAGAACCTGATGGTGAAAAACCGGAAGAAAAACCGGTTGTGCCTGAAGGGGAAAAACCAAATGGACCTAAGGTTGAAAAGCCTGAAGTGCCTAAGGATCCGGAAGTTGAAAATCCTAAGGAAAAGGAAGAAGAACCACCTGTACCGCCAACTGTAGATGAAAAAGAACCGAAGGAGCCTGAAAAACCTGAGGATAAAAAACCAGAAGAGCCTAAGGCTGAAGAGCCGAAGCAACCTGGTGAAGAAGAACCAAACCAGCCGGGTACACCTGAAGTTGTAGAGCCGAAGAAGCCTTCGGAAGATCCTAAGGTTCCGGAAACACCGAAGGTTGATGAGCCTGAGAAGCCTATTGTAGAAGTACCAAAGGTTCCTGAAGTTCCTAAGCAGGATGAACCAAAACAACCGGATACACCAGTGGTTGAAGAACCAAAGCAACCAAAGACACCGGTAGAAGATCCAAAGGTTGAAGAACCTAAGGTTCCGGAAACACCGAAGGCTGATGAACCGGAGAAACCAAACGTTGAAGAACCGAATGTTCCTAATAAGGAAGAACCAAAACAGCCAAAAACACCTGTGTTTGAGGAGCCTAAGAAACCAGTTGTTGAAAAGAGTGTCGTGGTTTATGAGGAAGTGAATACTTGCGAGAATCACTTGCCAAGTACAGGGGATGAGATGATTGTTTATTGGTTGTTGTTTGTTGTGTCTATGGGTGTTTTGATTGGTTTGAAAGAAGAGTTTTAAGTGGTTTAAAAGAATGTCTACGAAGTTGTAGATGTTCTTTTTATTTATTTGTTGTTTGTAGGTGCTTGGTGTGATATATTTAGTCGCAATTACCGTATGTATTTGGAGGGGTTTTATGATTGAAAATGTGAAGTTAAGAAGGACGTTGACGACGCTTGCGTGTGTTCTTGTATCGGGGTTTATTCAAGGGTATACGATTCAGGTGTTTATGGCCCCTACGAAGTTGGTTGCAAGTGGGTTTACGGGTGTTGCGATGCTTTTGAATGCGTTGACGGAGTATACAGCACATCCGATTAGTATTTCGTTTGGTATTGTGTTGTTGAATGTTCCTACGGCGTTTATGTGTTATAAGAACATTGGTCCTAGGTTTACGTTCTATTCGTTGTTACAGGTAATGATTTCTTCGGTGGTGTTGAAGTTGTTTTACTTTGAGCCATTGTTCCAAGATGCGATTTTGAATGTGATCTTTGGTGGTGTTGCGAATGCGTTTGCGGCGGTATTGGCGCTTAAGGGGAATGCGAGTACGGGTGGTACGGACTTTATTGCCTTGTATTTCTCGAATCGTTATAACAAGAGTTTCTGGGATTATGTGTTTGGGTTTAATGCGTTGATTATTATTATCTTTGGGTTTACCCAAGGATGGTTGTATGCGGGGTATTCGATTGTGTTCCAGTTTATTTGTACGAAGACAATTCAAACGTTCCATACGCGTTATGATCGTTTGACGGTGCAGATTATTACCCAGGAAACAGAAGCGGTGTTAGAGGCGTATACGAAGAATTTCTTGCATGGTATTACATGTACGGATAGTTATGGTGGGTATTCAAGACGTCCATTTACAACGATGATTACGGTTGTGTCTTCGTATGAGGTGGATGATGTGATTCGTAAAGTAAGTGATGCGGATCCAAATGTCATTATCAATACGTTTAAGACGGAGAATTTTGTTGGTGGGTTCTATATTCCACCAATGGATTAATAAGTAAGGCTCTTTTGTTTAGAAGAGTCTTTTTGTTTGGTATACTTTGCCTATGAAAAAAGAGTTGTATGAAAGAACGGTTTGGGAAAATACGAAAGAGATCTTAGTGGCGCCTTGTATTGTCGGGTTGGTGTTTGCGAGTTTGTTTTTTGTATGTTTCTTAGTGAGTGAATATCCTTCGTATAAGAATGCGGTTGGCTTTGGGATCAGTGTGTTTTTGTTGCTGTTTGGGTATATGGGTGTTCGGCCTTTTTGGAAGGGTTACTGGATGCTTAAGGTAGAAGAGAAGTATTTAGGTGTGTTGTATAAGGATCGGAATGATTTTTTGAAACGGCCGGATGAGCGAGATTGGTTTGTTGGGAAGAATGGTCCTTGGATTGTGTATTTGCATCGGGATTTTATAGATTCCATTGTGCATGTTGAAGAGATTGATCGTGGTGGTAAGAAGAAGTCGGTGATGGCGTTTCAAGTGGTGTTTTTGGATAAACGTGGGAAACAGTGGTCGTTTCTTTTGGATGCGAAAAAGACGGAATTACGAAAGTTTTTGTTGTGGTATGAGAAATAGTATCCCCCATATGGGCTTATATTTGGATTTTTTGTGAGTCATAATGTGGGTGTGGTTGAAAGCCACGAGATACCCTTATATCATTCGTTTTGAATGAATTATGATGTAATATCATATCCCTTTTAGATTTAGGCAGAGAAGTTGGCTCCCTCCAACTTTTTTGCTTTTTTAAGAGGTTTTGAGTGGTTTCTTAAGAAAAACTTAAAAGAAATATGTGGTCGTTATGATAAAATATGAACGAATGGAGATGGTTGTTATGCAAAAGACAAAGAAAAAATGGTACAAGCAATGGTGGGTATATGTCATTGCGGTTGTAGTGGTATATGTGGTATTTAGTTTAATTCCTACCAAGATTACAAAGAAGACGGATTTGGATCCGAATCAGGATATGAGTGCGCGTACGGTGACACTTGAAAAAGGGTCTTTGGAGAAGACGGTTACGGCGAATGGTAGTATTGCGTCGCAACATTCGGTTTCTGTGATTGCGCCTAATCCAAATAAGATTGAAGAAGTGTTTGTGGCTGTTGGTGATACAGTGCATGTTGGTGATCGTTTGGTGCAATTGGATGCGTCTTACTTACAAAAGGAATATGCTCGTATGAGTAAATCAATGGG
>JAHHRC010000056.1 GCA_020026035.1 Erysipelotrichaceae bacterium
CTACAAAAAGAAAAAGACGCAACCGTCTTCATCGTTGCACAACGCATCTCCACCATTCAACACGCAGACCTCATCCTCGTTCTTGAAAAAGGCGAACTCGTAGGCAAAGGTCGTCACGAAGACCTATTAGAAACCTGTTCCATTTACCAAGAAATCGCCTACTCACAACTCTCTAGAAAGGAGCTGAACCATGGCTAAACAAAAGAAAAAACGTTATAACGCAGGCCTAAGTGGAAACCCAAACATGGTTCAAACCGAAAAGGCCAAAGACCTCAAAGGCTCCCTTAAAAAACTATTGCGTTACTTAAAACCCTACCAAGCAAAACTACTCTTAATTGCAATCTTACTCCTTACAGCTACCTTCCTATCGATCCTAGGTCCTATGTTTATGGGCCAAGCAACCAACACCATCGTCGAAGGCATCAAAGCCAAATACGCTCAAACCGGTTCCTTAAACTACGCCAAACTACAACACACCCTACTCCTACTTACTATTCTTTATGTTGTGGCAAACATCCTATACTTATTTGAAGGTGTCTTACTTGCGAAAATGTCGCAACAAATCACCTACCAACTACGTAAGGAAATCGACGCAAAAATAAACAAACTACCCCTATCCTACTTTGACCATGAAAGTACCGGAGATATCTTAAGTCGCATCACAAACGATGCACAAACCATGTCCGAATCACTTGGCCAAATCCTCGAACGCATTCTATCCGGGATTGTGTCCATCGTTGGAATTCTTTACATGATGCTTAAAATCTCCGTTCCAATGACCATCATGGCTTTAATGGTCGTACCACTATTCGGTGTTTGTACTTCCACCTTTGTTAAAAAGTCACAGAAATACTTTAAAACCCAACAAGAAATGTTAGGTTCCGTAAACGGCCACATCGAAGAAATGTATGGCGCTCACTTAGTCATGAAAGCCTTCAGTGGCGAAGACAAATCCCTACAAACCTTCCAAGAAAAAAACGAAGCCCTCAAAGACTCCGCTTGGAAAGCCCAATTCCTCTCCGGTTGTTTATTCCCAATGTCCAAAACCATCACCAACATTGGCTATGTCTTCGTTGCCATTTTAGGTGGTAGCTTAGCCATTCAAGGAACCATCACCATCGGAGGAATCCAAGCCTTCTTCCAATACATGAACCAATTCTCTTGGCCAATTACAAGCGTTGCCCAAATCGCTAACGTCTTACAATCCACAGCCGCTGCAAGTGAACGTGTCTTTGAATTCTTAGAACAAGAAGAAATCCAAGAAGACACCAAATCACCAGTCACTCACAACATCCAAGGCAATGTGACCTTTGAACACGTCAACTTTGGCTATAACAATGATGAAATCATCATCCACGACTTTAGCATTGAAGTAAAACAAGGCATGACCGTTGCCATTGTAGGACCAACTGGTGCCGGTAAAACAACCCTAGTAAAACTCCTTATGCGCTTTTACCCAATCCAAAGCGGCGCGATCTATGTGGATGGCATTAACATCAACGACTACACCCGCAAAGATCTCCGTGACGCCTTTGGTATGGTCTTACAAGATGCTTGGCTTCAAAACGGAACGATCATGGACAACATCCGCTATGGCAATATGCAAGCAAGTGATGAAGAAGTTATGCAAGCAGCCGATGCGGCATACGTTGATCACTTCATAAAAACCCTAGAAGATGGTTACCAAACGATTATCAACGAAGATTCTAGCAACATCTCCTATGGGCAAAAACAATTACTCACCATCGCAAGAGCCTTCCTCAAAGACCCAAAAATCCTCATCCTTGATGAAGCAACCTCAAACGTTGACACAAGAACCGAAATCTTAATTCAAAAAGGCATGAATAACCTCATGCAAAACCGCACCGCCTTTGTCATTGCACACCGCTTATCGACCATCAAAAACGCAGATCTAATCCTCGTTTTAGACCATGGCGATATCGTAGAAGCAGGCAAACACGACGAATTACTCGCAAAGAATGGTTTCTATTCAAACCTCTACAATGCGCAATTCGAACATAACGAAGGAGAACACTAATGAAATTAACCATTCCAGCAAACTACAATCCAAACCTTTCTGTCAAAGAAACCCAAGAAGCAATCAAGTTTATCCGTGACCAATTCCAAAAAGAATTCGGTAGAGAAATGAACCTCACCCGCATCTCTGCCCCACTATTCGTAACCAAAAAAAGCGGCCTAAACGATGACTTATCCGGCATCGAACGACCAGTCAGCTTTGATATCCAAGGATTAGGCGATGAACGCATCGAAGTCGTTCAATCCCTAGCCAAATGGAAACGTGATGCCTTAAAGAAATACGACTTCAACATGCATGAAGGCCTATACGCCAACATGAATGCCATCCGTCGTGACGAACAACTCGACAATACCCACAGTTGCTACGTCGACCAATGGGACTGGGAAGTTGTCATCGGCAAACAAGAACGCACCAAAGAAACCCTCATTGATTACGTTCGTTTGATCTTTAAAATCATCAAACATATGGAACACGAAGTTTGGTACAAATACCCTCAAGCCGTCCACCATTTAGCCGACGATGTCTTCTTCATCACGTCGCAAGAACTTGAAGACATGTATCCAGAAAAAAACGCAAAAGAACGCGAATACCTCATCACAAAAGAAAAAGGCTGCGTCTTTATCATGCAAATTGGATGGCCCCTCAACAAAAGCAACCACCCACATGATTTACGTGCCCCAGACTATGACGATTGGAACTTAAACGGTGACCTTATGTTCTACCTCCCATCCCTCGACATGGCACTTGAACTATCCTCCATGGGCATCCGAGTGGATGAACATTCCATCGTTGAACAATGCAAAGCCTACCGCTGCGAAGGACGCCTCGCACGCCCTTACCACCAAAAAGTTCAAAACAAAGAACTCCCATATACCATCGGTGGAGGAATCGGCCAATCACGCCTATGCATGCTCCTGCTGAACCGAGCACATGTAGGCGAAGTCCAAGCAAGCCTATGGCCAGAAGAAATGGTTGAAGAATGTGCAAAACACAAAATCTTCCTACTCTAGCACAAAGGACAGATCAAAGCGATCTGCCCTTTTTTGTATCTTACGATTCAAATACCTTTATAAACTCCTCACAAAGCATCAAAGCATCTTCCTGAAATATTTTTCCACATTCCTCATATTGTGCCGTAAAAAACGCATCATGCGCCTTCTTCCACGCTCGATAACTTCGATCAAACTCCCCTTCAAGATACGCATGTTTCGAAGAAATTTGATTATACGGCATGGTGTAAACACGTGTATTTTGAATTACACAAACAGGCTCACCAGCACCATTCAAAACAATTGCATAATCACCAACACGAGGAATAGAATCCCCATCTTCATACAATTCAAACGCCGAAGTCGTAGCTGTCTTCGTTCCATTTTGAATCAGTTTCGCTAGCTCATCTGCCATCAAAACATCATCTCCAAACGCATATGCCTCATATGACGTATTCTCATCCACACCACTCACTTCACAAAACCGCTTCCAATAGGCTTTTATCATACCACTACCTCACTAAGACCATTTTACACAGCTCTTACAAACAACGCAATTGACCATCCACCATGTGATCACTATCATCAATATCACATATCAATCGCTCGTTACTGATTATCTAATCTAATCTCTCGTTCACACTTATCCATCACACTTTGCTTATGCGTGATAAAAATCATTGTAGCTTCAATGGACAGCAAGTTTTCAAGAAGCACCTTCTCCGTTTCAAAATCCAAAGCTGATGCAATTTCATCAAATACATACACCTTCGCCTTCCGTAACAAACTTCTTGCAATACCAATCCTTTGCACTTGTCCACCTGAAAGTTTGATATCATGCACATTCGTCAGATATCGGTCTTTTAATTGCGTCGCAAATGAATCTACACATGCAAGACGCATCGCCTCCATTACCTCTTCTTCACTTGCTTGTTCATTACCCATTCTTACATTCTCAAGAATTGTCGCCTGAAACAATGTGACCGTTTGTGGAACATAGGAAAGAAGATGGTTATCTTCGATTTTCTCATCAAAGTAAATTGTCCCTCTACATGGCTCATACAACCCCAACAACATTTTCATAAGGGTCGATTTACCAGTACCACTTTCCCCTACTATCGCAACCTTTTCGTTCTCTCTTATCTTTAAACTCAAGTCTTTAATCACATCGTTATCATCATAGGAAAACCATACATGATTGATTTCCACCACGTTCTTTCCTAGATCTTTCTTCTTGTATGTTGCCTTTTGTCTTGGTAAATTGAAGAATTCCTGTAATCGAAGATCGGATGCCTTCACTTCTAAAATCCCTGCAAAAAGTGATGGCAATTCAAAAAATGGCCAGTTGAAATAATCACTTAACATCAAAAACGCCACAAATGCTCCAATTGTTAGTTTTCCTACCATAATGAGGTACATTCCAAAGATCATCCACAATGTACTAATCGTAAATCCACTGCCAATGCTTGTAGCTAATAACTGATTTTCTTTCTTACTCGCAGCGAGTGAATCGTTCACAAAAGATTGATACGTAGACAAAAATCGACCTTTTCTTTCATCTTCTTTTTCATACGCCTTAATCACTTCAACATGCCTGAAGGTATTCATTAAGAATGATTGCACCTGTTCATCACTCGCTTTTCGATTCGCATACGCTTTTAACATCTTGTTTTGATAATACTGCATCAAGATCCCCGACAATAGCGAACAGGTCAATACAATACTCGTCATTGTAAGAGAAATCCGAAAGCCCATCACAACCGCACAAACAAATAACAAGCCACCACGTACCATAGCCACAATGAACTCAGAAAACAAATGAGCACATACGCTAACATCGCTTTGTAACACTGAAAGCCACTTACCATCTTTGTAATTCAACAAGTCTTGATAGCTCACAAGCTGATGTGTATGCAACATATCTGTGCTTAATTCATATTCAAGCGACTGTGCACATTGTTCACTTCTCTTTTTAAACATGAATGAACAAAGTTGCGAAACTACAATCGCGACTGTCACACCAGCAAAAACACGAATGAGAAAATCACTTGTAATTTGATCCACTTGATTCAAAAGTGAATAGTAATAATACGCCAAAACGATTTTAATTCCATAGCCAACGAAATCAAGACACACTAAACCAACTTGATCCTTCTTAGAGAACGAATACCGATCAAGTAGTTCACCAATTCCAATCCATTTCTCAAAGACTTGTTTCATGGATCATCCCACCTTCAAGTAGATACTTCTTATTTGCCAATAGACCATTCACGTCTATATGTGTCACTAGAATAATCCCATGTGTTTGTCGCAATTCATTCAAAATAGTTGTGACCATTTCAATGTGATCAACATCTAAAGATGCATATGGTTCATCTAACAGAATAAAGGAACTCTCCCTCAATGCTGCTCGAATAATGGATAGCCTACGTAATTCACCAACAGAGAAATCGTCTTTGTCACAAAAATGCTCACCGTGTATACCGCCAATTCTCTCAACAATCTCCGTAAGTTTTAAAGCTTCTAAATACCTCAAAGCCTCATCTTCGTTGTCCTCAATCATCAAATTATCACGTATTCCACCAAACAATAATCCACTGTCTTGCGGTACGTAAGAAATTGAATTTCTTAGATTTGTATATCGAACACCATCATCTTCAATATAGATTGAGCCTGACTTTGGCGAATACATCCCTAATAATAGTCTGATTAACGAAGACTTCCCTACTCCGCTTTCTCCCTTAATAACGACGATATCGCCAATTTCAACACGGAAGGAAACCCCTTGAAACAAAAGCGAATCCGCATCGAACCCAAAACTCACCTCATTAAGAACCAACATAGGATTCTTCAATTCATGATTCTCAATCACAACATTTTCTTCATTTTGATCCATGAATTCGACAATGCGCTGCTTAGAGGCACGAATCTCAGCTCGCCTAGCTAAAATATCTGGTAAATCCATCATTGGATAGATAAACGCGCCAATCGACGCATTCCAAACACCAACAAGCGCTCCAAGCGATAAATACCCAAGCTTTGTATAATAAATCCCTATCACAAGAACGAAAAACTCCACAAATAGTATCGTTCCTTCCGAAAAAGATTTTGAATACGCTTTGTTCTTAACATGCGACACACTCGCATCCTTTTTCTTCGCAAATATTGTTCCATATATTTTGTCACACACATCTCGCAGCTGAAAAATGCGAATTACAGCTCCATTCTTCCAAAAGTCTGTGTAATACTCCTTCTGACAAGCACTTTCATTCTGTAGCTGTAAAAATGACTGCTGAATTTTCTTTAGCAACAACGAATTCACTACATAGAAAATGCCACTACAACAAAGAACTAGCACCAACATTTCCTTCGAATAATACGCAACATACCAACCACCAATAAGCAATGTTAAACACATTTGAATAAACGGCAAAACAACAGTTGTTAGTTCAGATGATACTTGTTGCGCATCCACGTTCACTATCGTTAATAGATCACCTTCCGTTAGATCATTCACACATCGTTGATCCAACCGCATGTATTTCGTTAAGAGCTTACTTTTCACCTCTTTTGATACTTCCAATTGAATAACTTGTTTCCGCTGAGAAACAACATAAAAACACCAACCATAAAGAAGCGATGCAACGAAGAAACCTACTGCAGCTTTCGTAAACAACATCAAATCATTTCCACTTGCCGCATCAATCCCCAATTGTAACATCAACGAAAACACAAAATTCGACACAACTAAAAACAACATACAAGGTATAATCATAAGATTATGTAAAATAACCTTATGATTATACGATTTACCGATTGCATTAATATTTTCACTAATCATATTATCACCATATTTTCACTTACTAATGCACGTTATTTACACGCAATATTTTTGCCCTTTTCAGTTTCACAATCGACTTGAAAAACTGTTCAATAATGATACAATCATCAATCTTAGAAAAAACTTCAATTGTTTCCTCTAATAATTGGGTCGTTGAACAATTCGCTTTTTATTGCAGCTATTTATAATTTTGTATTCAAACTCACATGTGATTTGTCTAAATGACCATCTACCATGTGATATCGCATCTCAATATCACGTGCCAATTCTTCATTATGTGTCACTAATACAATCGTAACACCACTTGCATGTAACTCTTTTAGTACTTCCATTAGATTCATTGAATTCTTCGAATCTAGTGCTCCAGTAGGCTCATCTGCTAACAACAACCTCGGATTTTTCATCAACGCTCTAGCAATCGCAACTCTTTGTTTCTCACCACCAGAAAGATTCTTTACTTGTTCATTTTTTAAATCCAAAACACCAAATCTTTTCAACAACCTCAACGCTTTCTTACGATCCTTCTTTGCTAGCAAGACATTGTTCAAAACCGTCATATCTTGAATCAACGCAAAGTTTTGCACAATCATAGACACTTGGTCTTTTCGGATCTTATTTCGTTTTGCTTCGCTATCAATCAATTCTCGATCATAGAAATACTCTCCATCACTATACGAATCAAGTCCTCCTAAGATGTTTAAAAGTGTTGACTTCCCAGACCCACTTGCACCAGTAATACAAATAAAATCACCTTCGTGTATATCAAGACTCACCTGATTCAAGATTCGCTTCGTTCGTTTCCCAACGCGAACATCTTTCGAAACCGCAACACATTGTGCTAGCAATTCCATCTCAATTCACCTCCATCATCTTCACATACGCCAATACATCACACCGACGAATCCGCATCACATATATGAGCAACACAACGAAATCAATGCAAGATACAGCAACCATACACAATACCGGTACGCGATACGGCATGGTTAGATTCATTTTCAAAATATCGTATTGTGCCTTCCCTAGTAGGAACATCGTAATTGCATTCACAAAAAGACAATACGCAAAACATTCCAACAATACACAGAGCTTCCCTTTGCTTTCTAACAGTGATACATAGATAAATTCCTTATTCAAATACACAAAACTACCTAGTATCACAAACGTCACCACAAGATTTGTCAAAACATATATGATATTTTGATGCAAACTCTTATCCAAATAATCATCCACATTCGCATCTCTTTGATACTGTGTCACACTCTCAAATCGATACATGAAATCATACTCATAAGAAACTTCCTTCGCAACATCATCAAACTCTTGCAAAACATCCGCCATTATCGCTTCTACTTCTTGATCCTCTACATCATTTGAAACAAGAAAATGGGCTTCAAAAAAGGAATTAAACATTAGGCTACTTGATAATTTCTCAAGATGATTCGTCAATACAACCAAATC
>JAHHRC010000057.1 GCA_020026035.1 Erysipelotrichaceae bacterium
GAAATCAAGGAAATCAAATTCCCTTTGTCTTTTCCATCCAACTTCGCTGGTGCTAATCTTCGTAATGCCTTAAACACATGATCACGAATGATTGCAAGAATCCGGAAGGCAATGTAGTGATTACATGCCTGCTCGCCATAATGCAACACCCCTCGCAACAAACCAAACACAATGGCCGTTGTAAGAAGCGTACGATATGGTAATCCTTGTAGAATATTCGCAATTGACATACTACCTAGAATGGTAATAAAACTCGCCATCACATGACCAATCAACCCCAAGATTACCGCTAACAACATATACCACTTTAACGGTCTTACCATTCCACTTAACTCAAACATAATCTTAAAAGGAGACTTCTTATTTTCTTTATTCATGACTATTCTCCTTTCCATAGTTTTCCATTTCCATCTGACTCTTCCACAATGCACTAAATGGTCCATCAACCTTCGTCAACGTAGACACATTTCCACATTCAACAACACGGCCATCCTGCATAACATACACACAGTCCGCATTTGTCGCATTCACAAGACGATGGGTAATCATTACAACCGTCTTACGACTTGCCAACTCTTCAATGACCTTCATAATATCCGCTTCACTTTCCGCATCAATATTCGAAGTCGCTTCATCAAAGATATACAAATCAACATCCTTCAATAACGCTCTTGCTAGAGCTAAACGCTGCGCTTGTCCACCCGATAAATTACCAGCCTTTTCAAGCAACACCATATCAAGACCACCTTGTTCTAAGATAAAGTCCTTTAGGTTTACTTTCTCTAAAGCTGCATACATTTCTTCATCGCTTAAATTCGCATTCGCCATTAACAAGTTTTCTCTTACCGTTCCTTTAAACAAATACGACCCAAAGCCAATGTAGAGAATATGTTCCATAAGACTCGCTTCTTCAATTGTTTGAAGATCGACTCCACCTACGGTAATCAAACCTTCATAATTGCGTAAACGACCATCCAACAAGCCAGCAACTGTTGACTTACCAGATCCACTCAAACCAACAATGGCTGTAAAGTTTCCTTGTGGAAACTCCATATTCACATCCTTCAAGATTTGACGACTTTCTTCATAGGCAAAGTTCACATGTTCCACTTTGATTGAAGAATCACTTGGGAATGGAACCGGATTCACTTCTTCACGCTCTTCTAAATCCAACAAACGGAAGATCTTATCACTCGCAGCCATACCATTCATCGCAATATGGAAATACGACCCTAACGTTCTCATTGGTAAGAAGAAATCTGCCGACAATAGAATAATCAAAATCGCTCCATACAAGTTCACAACCCCATTTGCAAGGTTGTTTACTGCCATATAAATACCCAAAGCAGCTCCCCCATAGGCCACAAGATCCATTACCGAGATACTATTCAACTGCATCACAAGCACACGCATCGTAACCTTACGGAAGTTTTCCGCTTCAACATTCATTTCTTCATTCTTAAACTCATCCGCTCCATAAATCTTCAAGGTTGTTAACCCTTCAAGATTCTCTAAGAACGAATCTCCCATCTTTGTATATTGACCCCAATACTTTGCAAGTAACTTCTTTGCAAACTTTTGAACCGCCATAATACTCAATGGAATCAAAGGCACACATACAAATAAAATCAAAGCAGACTTAAAGTCCACAAAGCTCAAATACACAAACAGTGTAAGAGGTGCAAGTAATGCATAAATAAACTGTGGAACATACATTCCAAAATACGTTTCCAATTGATCTACACCTTCTACTGCAACCTGAACCACTTCCGAAGTCGCAACTTGTTCATCATAGGACTTTCCAAGTTTTCCTAACTTCTCAAAAATCATTTGTCGTAACGTCTTCTTTACTTGTCTACTCGACAAATCCGAATACACAACCGACTTTCGAATAAAATACCCACGCATAACAAGCAACACCACAAACACACCAAGTGCTTGCATTACCATCACACTTGTAAGCAATCCATCATATACACGTTGAATCAACAAGGCAATCATGCTCATCATTGCAATATTCGTCAACAAAGCAAGCCATTGCATCCAAACATTTTTGTAAATGTAATCCTGCGACCCCTTCACTAACGACAACAATCGTTTCTTAATCATTCGCTTTCTCCATATCTATTGATTAACTCAAAAAATACATCATCACTCATCATACGTATGTCTTCTTCACTCAAAACCACAATTCCTTCATTTTGTAGTTTCTTTGCAAATACTCCCATCCCATCGACAAGCTTTGACGAAAAACTTCCATCATACACACCACACGGTGAACATGACGGACTATTCTTTTTTAAAATAGCAAGTTCACATCGCTGATCCTTACAAACCTGCAATGCCCGAAGAGCCCCTATTTCAAACATGTCAGTCACATCATCACCAACTTGATTGATCACTCTTCCATCCTTGATTTCACTTGGAATGCGGGGAATCTCCATTCCACCCATCACCTCCGGACACACAAGTACACCATGTCCATCTTCAACCAAACGTTTGATCTTCTCTTGCAAATTATTCTTACCATTGTATTTACAATTCACACCAGCCAAACAAGCTGAAATTAAAATCATAGAAAACTCCTATCCATTCGTGTATTTTACCATACAACAGGATACATTTTACAAGATTTGTCTATCCATTCCCACTCATGTGCTTGCAGTATTCTATATAGAGTGCTATAGTTTTAGCAGTCGCACCACTAGAGTGCTAACGGAGGTAAGCATGAGTAAAAAACAATTCAAAGCAGAGTCCAAACGACTCTTAGACCTAATGATCAACTCGATCTACACAAACCAAGAAATCTTCTTAAGAGAACTTGTTTCTAACGCATCCGATGCCTTAGACAAGCGCTATTACGAAGGCCTAACAAACCAAATCGACAGTGTAAGTCGTGATGATCTATCCATTCACATTGATCTAGACAAAGAAAATCGCACGATTACAATCACCGATACTGGTATTGGTATGACTGAAGCAGAACTTGAAAACAACCTTGGAACCATCGCAAAATCCGGTTCCCTAGAGTTCCAAAAGAAACTCGAAGAAGGCCAAAACGATGTTGATATCATCGGTCAATTCGGTGTTGGATTCTATTCTGCCTTCATGATTGCGAAAAAGCTAATCGTTGACACAAAACCAGCAAACAACGAACCAGCAAACATCTGGGAAAGCGAAGGAGAAGACGGTTACACCATCCAAGCTTCCAACAAAGAATCCATCGGTACAAAGATTACTCTTGTCCTAAAGGAAGACACGGAAGATGAAAACTATTCGCAATTCCTAGAAGAATACAAAATCAAGGAACTCATCAAGAAGTATTCTGACTATGTAAGATATCCAATCACAATGGAAGTCACAAAATACATTCCAGATCCAACGGATGAAGAAAAGACCATTGAAACCAAGGAAGAACAAACTCTTAACTCCATGGTACCACTCTGGAAGAAACGCAAGAGCGAATTAACAGAAGAAGACTATAACGAATTCTATAAGTCAAAGTTCAATGACTTCCAAGATCCAGCAAAAGTCATTCATTACAACGTTGAAGGAAACGTATCCTATACTGCCCTTCTATACATTCCAAAGAAAGCTCCATACAACTTCTATAACGGAGACTTCGAAGCAGGACTACAACTCTATTCTAAGGGTGTATTCATCATGGATAAGGCAAAGGAACTACTACCAGACTCCTACCGCTTCGTAACAGGACTTGTCGATTCCAATGATTTATCGCTAAACATTTCTCGTGAAATCTTACAACAAGACCGCCAAGTAAAGGCCCTTGCGAATAGCATTGAGAAAAAGATCCACAAGGCATTAGTCGACATGCTTGAAAAAGAACGTGAAGCTTACGAAGAATTCTTCGAAAACTTCGGTCTAAACCTAAAGTTTGACATCTACAAGTCTTATGGCTTTAACAAAGAAAAACTACAAGATTTACTTCTTTACAAATCAAGCAACGAAGACAAATACACAACCCTAAAAGAATACGTATCTCGTATGAAGGAAGACCAAAAAGCAATCTACTTTGCAAGTGGTGCTTCGGTGGAAGAAATCAAGAAATCACCAGCTCTTGCAAAGGTATTAGAAAAAGGCTATGAAATCCTCTACTTCACAGATGGTGTCGATGAATTCGTAACCCAAATGATGCAAGCATACGAAGAAAAACCATTCAAGTCTGTCACAAGTAACGACCTCGACTTAGAAACCGAAGAAGAAAAGAAAGACCGTGAAACAAAGACAGAAAACAACAAGGACATGCTAACAAAGATGAAAGAAGACTTAGCAGGCCAAGTCGTAGACGTACGCCTATCAAGCCGTCTAACCGATGATCCAGTATGTCTAGTTGCAGAAGAAGGCGTATCTCTAGAAATGGAAAAAATCCTTTCTCTAAACCCAGATAACCCAGGAATCAAGGCATCCAAAGTCCTTGAAATTAACCCAAATCACCCAATCTTTGAAACCCTACAAGCGGTTTACAACAAAGACCAAGAAAAACTAAAAGACTACGCATCGGTTCTATACAACCAAGCACTACTCATCGAAGGACTTCCAATAGAAGACCCAACCGAGTATGCAAAGAAGATTGTAGAACTCATGGTAGCTGCGAAGTAAACACAAAAAAAGACAGGTTCCCATAAAGAATCTGTCTTTTCTTATGCGTATCACTTTTGCACAACCGGAATCTTCTCCGCACAGACATACACCACGAAAGCCCCAATCAACGTTAGTACAAAACAAATACGAAGTGTAAATGACACACCAACATGATCAATCAAGAAACCACCAACGTAACTTGCAAGAATTCCTGCTGCAGTAAACATCGTAGAGAAAATAGCCTGCCCCTTTACTTCTTCCTGTTTCAACGTACGCTCATGCATAAAGCGAATCATCGAAGGCATAAACAACGCAAAGCCAATCAACTGACACGCTTGCGCAATATAAATCGCAACGCAAGACTTCGCAAAGATATACAACACATTCTTCAATAAGAATCCACCTAAAGAAACTCTAAGAATACTCTTAGTGGAATACTTACGCGTTAAACGATGGAAATACATCAAAGCTGGTACTTCTAAGAAAGCCATTAACCCTAATGCCTTTCCCATTTCAACGGTACCACCACCAACATGTTGCATAATCTGATACATATACGTTGTATAAATCACATTGTGGAATATCAAAAAGACAATCCCAAGATTCATCACAACAATCATCTTATGACCTAATAAGAACTCTTTTAAGGTAATTACATCTTTCTTTTCTTCCACTTCATCCACATGGATCAAAGTCTTTGCGAGTTCATAACGCTTATTCAAGACATTCAAACTAATAAGCGTACAAACCAATCCAAGCGCAATCGTTAACGGAATGCTTTTCACACCATACAAGCTCACCAAATAGCCTAATACAATTGAAATCAAAGAAAATCCAATCGACCCACAAGCTCTTGCAAAGCCAAAGTTCATTTCAATTCCTAAATGTTCAAACGCAAAGTTCAACTGGTTCAAAAGTGGTGGAATGGCTAAATGAATACAATACGCACTAACATAACAAACACTCACCACAACACCCTTCTTCACACCAACAATCAAACCTACATTAAACAAAAAGGTCAAAACACACGCCCATCGTAACAAATCCATCAAAGAAAACTTCTCTGTACGATCCGCAAAATCTGCCAACAAAGGCTGAATCAATACCGCTAACAAATACGCCGTCCCAAGAATAAAACCAATCTCTTTGTTCGTATAGCCAAGCGGATCTAAAAACACCGAGGCAAACGTCCCAATACAGGCAAAAATAATAAAATACTCCGCCTGCAACGAACTATATACCGCTGTAAATCGCTTCTGAATCGAATGCTTTTGCATAGTATACCTAACTTTCTTTATGATCTTGAAGCTGCTTTAATGCACCAAATACCACAATTGCACCAACAAGCGTCAAACAACTACAAACAACTATTGTCACATGACAACCAAATTGATCAATCAAATACCCACCAAGTAAATTCGCAAAAATCCCCGAAGCCGTAAGCACTGCTTGACCAACTCCTTGCCCTTTCGTTTGTTCCATCTGACGCGTATTCGCATGAATCAAGCTAATCAGAGCTGGTGTAAATAGTGCAAAGCCTATTGCTTGAGTTACTTGCATCCAAATCAATACATTCGGCGTCTTTGCCACAAAGAACCCAACATTCTTAAGCAAAAAACCAATCAAAGAAACCTCCAACAATCGTTTTGTACCAAAGGCATGTTCCAACCGTTGGTAGTTCATCATCATCGGAACTTCCACAATAGCCATTAAGGAAATCGCATACCCCATTTCCTTAGCACCACCACCAATCGCCTCCATAAATTGGAACATATACGTACAATACACAATCAAGTGCATAATCAATAAACTAGCCCCAACAAACAAGACAATCAAATCATGATGATCTTTCACAAACGCTTTTAATGTAATCTCTTCCTCCGTTGCATTCGAACTTTCAACATCACTCGATCCTAACTTCTTATAGTTCTTCTCTAATACAACAACCGTTGCCATCAAGCAAACAATCGCCAAAATCGAACATAGTGGAACCATGGTAATTCCACTTGTAGAAACTAACTTCCCTAACACATACGCCGTTACCGAAAAACCAATCGACCCAAACGAACGAGCCAATCCATAATTCATCGTAATACCACCCTTAGCATAGGCGTAATTCAATTGCGTAATAAATGGAAGAACGGTATACATCGAACACAAGGCAACCGTATATACAACAAGCAATAAAACACTCTTATTATGATCTACAAGCAACCAAACACACATTGCAAGCATCACCATACAAATCCAAAGAATAAAATCACTCACAACAAACTTCTTACTACGATCCACAAGATCTGCAAGAATCGGTTGTAACACAACACTCAACAAACTCGCAATCCCAAGCACCATCCCAACTGCCTTAGACGCAAAGCCTAACTGCAATAAAAAAATCGAAGTAAACGAAGCCAAGGCATTCACAATCACATAGTATTCAAACTGCACACCGCTATACAAAGCTGTAAATTTCCGATTCATTCATTAACCCTTCCGATCTGCACGATTGGCAATCACAATCGCCACAAACACAAGTACGCAACCAAACATCTCACGCACACTCAACTCTTGGTGTAAGAACACATACCCAGCAATCACAGAAAACACCGATTCCAAAGAAAGAATCATACTCGCCATAGAAGGATCTGCATCCTTTTGGCCAATAATCTGTAACGTATACCCAACACCACTCGAAATAACACCAGCATACAAAAGTGGTACCATCGCCGCTTTAATACTCACAATACTTGGATGTTCAAACACAAACATTGGAATCAAACACAACAACCCTGCAACCGCAAATTGTAAAAACGAAATCTGTACCGGATTCACCTTTTCCACAGCCGCATCAATAATCAAGATATGCACCGAAAACAACACCGAAGAAACAAGTACTAACAAGTCACCCTTTTGTACACCCGAATCAACACCATTCATACTCAAGAAGTAAAACCCAACAATTGCCGTACTTACCGCAACCCATAAAGACGTCTTAAAACGTTTCCCTTGAAACAATTGCATAATTGGCACAATTACAATATATAACGCCGTAATAAACCCAGTCTTCCCAACCGTGGTATACACAATTCCTCTTTGTTGAAACATCGTCGCAATCGCTAACACACAACCACAACTCAAACCACCCTTAAGAAGAGCCGAACGATCCTTAACAACAACGCCTTCACTCTTATTCTTCGCATTTGTCACCTTCAATAGCGGCAATAACGCAATCGCCGCAATCAAATTACGCAAACACGTAAACGTCCACGCGCCAACATCATCCATCGCAACCGATTGGGCTACAAACGCACAACCCCAAATCAATGACGTCACTAATAAAATCAAATTTCCCTTCGTCTTCTTCTTAACCATATTCGACTCCTCTTCTATTCTTCAAAGCGTGGATCAAACGTAATCACTAGTTCGACACGCTTTTCATCTTGCAAAAACTCCGCCTCTATTCTATCGCGTATTTCCTCATTCGTGAAATGCGAATCAAAGCCAACCTCCACATCAAACACCAAATTCAAATGTGAACTCGTATTCACCAAACGAAAATCATGCATCGACACACCATCCAGCAAACAAAGCACATCACGCACTCGCTTTTCATACGCTAGCGTCAATGGATCATGCAACTCAATTGGATCTAA
>JAHHRC010000058.1 GCA_020026035.1 Erysipelotrichaceae bacterium
GTTCACATCACATTTCTGTGCTTGATTGATCCATGCAATTCCATATTCAACTTCCATAACCTTGTCATCTTTGACAATCCCAAGGTTTTCATATTCATCCTTTTGTCGTTCATAACTCACATACGCTTCGTTATACGACGTAAAGGTATCTATAACCCTTTCCTCATTTGCAAAATCAACGACTTGATACACTTCTTGTGTTTCTTCTTCCGCATGTACATAACTTGTTTGCAAAAACAAGCCTACACTTAACGTACATACGATTCTTTTCTTTAATTTCTTACGTTTTAACATACCTTCCTATTTTACCACAAATCACACCTTTTGACTTGCATTAGAGCTCATATTTCGTGTGAAATATCCCATGATTGAGCCATTTTACAAAGAAAAACAGGAGGTCTTGCCCCCTGTTAAGTGCTCACTTAGATACCGGTAATACCGATCCATTGGACCATTTGGATTCAATGAAGCTTTTAATTGTGTCAGAAGTTAAAGCATCAATCAAAGCCCGTAACTTTGGATTGTTCGCATCTTCACTGCGACATGCCACAATGTTCGCATATGGATTATCACTACTTGCTGTTTCAAGAATCACTGCATCTTCACTTGGATTTAGTCCAGCTTGAATGGCATAGTTTCCATTGATGGCAACTAAGTCACCTTCTTCTTGTTCAAATGAGGCAACTAATAGTTCTGGTTTTACTTCCTTAAACACAAGGTTCAATGGATTTTCATCAATATCACTCACGGTTGCACTCATCGCATCTACACCATCTTTTAAAGTAAGTAAGTCATGGTCTTCTAAGATCGCAAGAATTCTTCCGTGATCTGCAATTGAGTTGGAAATAATAATCGTTGCCCCATCGTTTAAATCATTCACATCTTTTACAACCTTTGAATAGAAGCCAAATGGTTCAATATGAACAGCTCCAAGACTGACTAAGTCATAACCATTTTGACTTGTTTCATGGTTGAAGAATGGAATGTGTTGGAAGAAGTTCGCATCGGCATCTTTCGAATTCACCGCTTCATTTGGCATGTAGTAATCATCTGTTTCAATGATTTCTAAATCATAGCCCTTTTCCTTTAGAAGTGGTTTTACTTCTTCTAAAAGAATCGCATGTGGATTCGCTGTTGCGACTACCTTAATGCTTGAATCATTGGATTCACTTGCCTGTTTTGAACATCCTACAAGTGATAGAGTTACAAACGCTGCACATAAAATACGTAGTAGTTTCATAATGTTCTCCTTTTTCAATTTTCTTTTACTTATCGATGATCAATCTTTTTGACAATCGCATCACCAACCCATTGGATCAAAAAGACCAATAAGACAATGATGATTGTGGATGTGTATAACACTGCATTGTTACGTCGTGCATAGCCATAGGTATAAGCCAAATAGCCAAGCCCTCCAGCTCCAATCGCACCTGCCATTGCCGTATAGCCGATTAAGGAAATCGCTGTAACGGTAATCCCAGATACTAAGGAAGGAAGTGACTCTTTGATTAATACCTTACGAATGATTTCGCTATGACTTGCACCCATTGACTTCGCAGCTTCAATGGTTCCATGGTTGACTTCTTGAAAGGCAATGACACACATTCGTGCATAGAATGGTGTGCTTGCAAGAATCAATGAAGGTAAAGCAGCACTCGCACCAAGCATCGTTCCAACAAGTGCCTTGGTTAATGGAATGACTAGAATCAACAGAATAATGAAGGGAATTGCCCGTAATACATTGACAATCGCATCAACAATTCGATTCAAGACCTTATGTTCAAATAGTCCATTGCTTGATGTCGCAAAGATTAAAATCCCAATCAATAGCCCAAAGATCGTCGCAAACAACAAGGACACAAAGGTCATATAGACCGTTTCATACACCGCCTCTAACAATTGATTTACATCTAATCCACTCATGCAAGTACCTCCACTTCTACTTTCAAGCTCTTTAATACTTCAATAAAGCGTTCATATTCCTCTTTTTCTCCATGGTAGATATGCAAATACGTTGCCCCATAGATTCCACCTTGTGTAGATGACATGTTACTTTCAACGATGGATACCGGAAAACTTACGGACCGAATCGCTGTTGCGATAATTGCCTCTTCGGTATTATCGCCTGTATAACTTACACGAAGTAATAATCCATTTGGAAAGCTCTTCTTTAGTCGTGCTTGTGTTTCCTCAAAGGTTTCGCATGGATCTAAGTTTTGTACAAACTTCTTTGTGACTGGATGTTGTGGTCTTGCAAATAAGTCCCTCACCGTTCCTTCTTCAACGACTTTTCCATCACTCATAACCGCCATCTTATGACAAATGTTTTGCACCACTTCCATTTGGTGGGTAATTAAGACAATCGTAATCTTCATCTTCTCATTGATGACTTTTAGTAAGGCAAGTATTTGTTCGGTCGTTTCAGGATCTAGTGCCGATGTTGCTTCATCACAAAGTAGAATCGAAGGTCGATTTGCGAGTGCCCTTGCAATGCCAACACGCTGTTTTTGGCCACCTGATAAATTCGCCGGATAGACATCTTCCTTTCCATCAAGACCAACTAAGTGTACTAACTCAATGGCTCGCTTTCTTCGTTCGTCTTTGTTCAATCCAGCAATCTCTAATGGTAGTTCAATGTTTTCAAGTACCGTTCTTGACCACAACAAATTGAAATGCTGGAAGATCATACCAATCTGTTGTCGTTTTTGATTGAGTTCTTTTTTACTTAGCGTACTTATATCTACTCCATCAATCAAAATAGACCCACTGCTTTGTGTTTCAAGTTGATTGAGTAAGCGAACAAGGGTTGATTTCCCTGCCCCGGAATACCCAATGATTCCATAAATCTCACCATCTTGAATGGTAAGACTCACTCCATTCAAAGCATGGGTTTGAATCTTTTTATTTTGAAATGTTTTTGTGACATCTTTGATTTCTATCATGTTCCATTCCCCCTTATAAAACAAAAAATCCTTACAACTATGTAAGGACGAATCTTCTCCGTGTTACCACCTTAACTTTATCTATACCTTGCAATATAGACCTCAACGAGTACTACCATACCCTTGTTTGATAACGTAAACAACACGTCAAGCATTACTCTTCCTTCATGCAATGCAGCTCCAAGACCATGTTCACTCATCCAGTGTGTACCTTGTTTCACCAAGCCAAGGCTCTCTACAACTCTTAGATGCGTTACTCTTCTTTTCTTTGCTTTATGAATACTATATTAATCATAACCGAACGGATGTCAAACATTTCACAGTCTTATCACTTTCTTTCACGTAACAACCTTTTCCATAAGTTTTTCTTATAGATGTTTTAAGAAAACTGTTTGTTGGAATTCCAACAAAGACGAAACCATAGAAAAAAGTGCCTCGTATTTCTACAAGACACTTACATCAATCGATTGTATTCTACCGTTTCTTATGGACGGAAGAAGTTTGGAATTGAGGAATCTTCGTCATCTTCTTCGATGCTTACTTCTTCTTTGAAGCTTAGAGATTCTTCTACTGGTTCAACGACTACACCAGAGTTTGCATACACTGGGCTAGCTTCGTTTGCTGGACGATCTGTTGCAATCATTGTTGCCTTTGGAAGATCAAATCCAGTTGCGATTACAGTAACGATGATTGCTTCACCGATCTTATCGTTGATAGCCACACCGAAGATAATATCTACATCAGATCCTGTCGCTTCACGGATGCAGTCAACTGCTTCTTGTGCATCGTAAGCAGACATGCTAGCTCCACCTGTTACGTTAACGATGGCACTACGTGCACCAGAGATTTGTGCTTCAAGAAGTGGACATTGAATTGCCTTTTCAGCAGCTTCACGTGCCTTACCTTCACCAGAAGACATACCGATACCGATCAATGCGGAACCTTGTCCTTCCATAACAGACTTAATATCTGCGAAGTCTAGGTTGATCATTGCAGGTACTGCAATTAGGTCTGTAATTGTTTGAACACCTTGACGTAGGATGTTGTCTGCTTCCTTGAATGCATCTTCGAATGGAATGTGTCCGATAACTTCAAGAACCTTGTTGTTGGAAATGATGATTAGGGAATCAACATATTCCTTTAGTTGTTCAAGACCTTGTTCAGCTTGAACCATTCTCTTGCGTCCTTCGAATAGGAATGGCTTTGTAACGATACCTACTGTTAGACATCCAAGTTCTTTTGCAATCTTAGCGAACAATGGAGAAGCACCTGTACCAGTTCCTCCACCAAGTCCAGCTGTTAAGAAGACCATGTCAGCGCCTTCCATAGCCTGACGAATTTCTTCTTCACTTTCAACGGCAGCCTTACGACCATTGTCTGGGTTACCACCAGCTCCTAGTCCTGCTTTTCCTAGTTGAATTTTGTTTTGTACTGGAGAAATGTCCAAAGCTTGAAGATCTGTGTTTGCTACATAGAATTCAACCCCTTGTACACCTTCCTGCACCATGCGGTTAACAGCGTTGCTACCTGCTCCACCAATACCGAATACTTTAATCTTTGCGATTTGGTTATATGCTAAATCTGCCATAAATCAATTACCCTCTCTTATTTCTTCCCATCAAATAATATACCTTTGAGTTTTTTTGTGATTGTGTCCTCTGGATTACCTGCCGCTCGGTTTTCTCGATACGAAACAGAACGGATAAATTGGTCCATATCCAGACTGTTGTCGGTATATCCTGTAATTGGAAGCTTGTCTTTATATGCATAGAACAAGCCAAGACATGCAGTTAAACCTGCATTGCGTCCCCCAAGTGTTTCTGGGATGTAATTACGTACTTCACAATGTAAACGGCTCGCTAACACATGGTCTAAGCCCTGCATTTCGCCGCCTTCGCCTGTAATAATAACAGTAGTCGCCCCAGCTTGCAAGATTTGAGCGCAGAAATTCGCGATACTTTCAACCCATTCTTGAATTTTCGGGGATACGATTTCATATAATTCTTGTTCTAAAATCTTTCTTGGACCACTTTCATCCTGCCAAATGTAGACTGGATGATTACTAAACTTCTCACCATCGAGCTGAATGCTATACTTGATTAACTCGGCAACTTTATCACGTTGTAAGCCATATTTTTCAACCACCGGCTCACAGAATGCCCCAAGTCCTGCATCTAATACCATTGCACTCCGTAATCTTCCACCCGATAGTAATCCAAGTGTTGTGGATTGACGTTCCATCTTTAAGACCACAACGTTTTGATCCACTGCTTGGTTGAATAGTGCTGCTTCTTTGCAACAACCATAGACATCCAAGTAAAGGTCCATGACCTTAAGACCTGCATCTTCAACACACTTTACAAGTTCGAAAGATAGTTTTCGATCGGCACAAAGTAAATCGATATCTACGGTCAATTCCTTTGCCTTTTCGCCGATTGGGATTCTTCTTGTGGAGATTCCATTTACCGTGTATTTGACACAAACCGTCTGAATCAATGCGTAGTTCTTTCCAACGTTTACCGCCTGTGCCTTTCTGATTGCTTCACGAATGTCTTCGACTGTGATCGTATCATCAAAGCCTGTTACTTGAACTGTAGACTTCAATGCATAACGTTTCATATTGTATGAAGGCACACCAAGAATAATACTCTTGATCGGCGCACCAATCATTCGTTCCGCTTCAATCGACGCTTCTTGAATCGCATGGACAATACCCTTGTGGTCAATTACGGTATTTCCACTGACACCATTTACGGAAATACGTTCCACTTTGATAATATTGAAACGGGTATTAAAGAATTCCCCAACAATCAGTCGCACTTCATGATCGGCAATTTCTACTGCCGCAAATATCTGCTTGTCGTTCACCGTCAAAACTCCTTCCATATATACATCTTTTATTTTAACACAAATACGCGTCTGAAAGTATGTATTTTAGATACATAGGAACACCTATTTACAAAAAATTTACTACCATTCCTTCAAGCAGTAAAATATGCCATGAATTTCTCTTTGAAAAAGATATGTTTTTATCGGTAAACATGATACAATCATCAAGAACTTCACTTATTTCTACCGATGCAAAGAAATCAAGAATAAGTTCTTTCAGTGTTATCTGATTTTTAGTTGCAATTCACAAAAAGTCATGATAATCTTAGTAAGCAATTGTCAGGTAAGGAGGTTATGGTCATGTCTAGAGTTTGTTCCGTATCCGGTAAAAAGCCAATGTCAGGAAATAGACGTTCACACTCACTACGCGCTACACGTCGTAAGTGGAATGTGAACCTACAGAAAGCTCACGTTGTCATCGATGGGAAGCCACAGACAGTAAGATTGTCTGCACGTGCATTGAAGACACTTAAAGGCGGTAAAAAGGCAAAGAAAGCCGCTGCAGCTCAATAATAAAAGAAGATTTCCATTACGGAAGTCTTTTTTTATATCCAAAATACAAAAAAGCGACGAAATTCGCCGCTAATCATTTGATTGAATGACAATCACAATACCTGAATGCACCTTTAACGTACAGATCCTTCTATAAATCTCATTACTGCCCGTAAACAAGTCCGTTTGCGTGAGTTCTTTATGGCTCATACCATAGTGAACACCACCCACAGAAACCACTGCATGATCATTGGTAAAAAACCCAATGTATGTATAATCATCTTTTCGAATTTCATACTCGCCTTGACCAAACGCCATCACTCGATTCTTATTACTAATCAAACGCATCACGTTTGGATACTTACTCGCAATACGCATGTTGATCAACGTATGATCCAATCGACCATCAAGACCACCATAGACATTCACTTCATCATAATAACTGATTGAAATGCTATTTAAGTACGCTTCAAAGTCTGTTTCATCTTTCTCTTTTGGTAAACGTATGACTTTATTTGCGTTCTTTTTTATTTCTTCAAACTGCTCATCCGTCACCGAATCAAAGTCCCCATAGGCACGAAACATATGAATCCCATTCTTCAAGCAAACATAGGCACCATAATCAATGCCAACGACCTTCCCCGTCATTTCTGGAAGTGTTTCAACATTTCCTAAGACAATATTTAATTTAGGCAAGAGAATCCACCGCCTTTGCAATATCTTGCTTAAACACATAGGATCCAGCCACAACGACATTCGCACCTGCTTCTTTTACAAGCTTGCAGGTTTCACCATTGATGCCACCATCCACTTGAATCCAGGTATCTAAGCCTTCTTCTTTCACCCACTTCGAAATACAAGAGATCTTGTCTAACGAATTTTCCATAAAGGATTGACCACCAAAGCCAGGTTCCACCGACATCACTAAGAATAAATCAAAGTCATGCAAATACTGTTTCACACAAGCAACATCCGTATTTGGTTTAATCGATAAACCAACGGTCTTACCAAGGGATCTTACATGCTTAGCTAAATCTTTAATCGCTTTTACTTTGTCTTCTTCGTTTAAATGATCAAACGATTCTTCATGGAAGGTAATATGATCTGCCCCTGCCTTTAAAAAGACATCGGCAAAGAACACCGGATCACTTACCATCAAGTGCACATCCATATACAAATCAGATATCTTCTTAAAGCCCTTTAGAATATCTGGTCCAAAGGTAAGATTTGGCACAAAATGGCCATCCATGACATCAAAGTGCATCCACTCTGCCTTTGAGGCATTCAATTCCTTTGTTTGTTCTAACATGTTGCTGTAATCCATAGATAATACAGATGGTGCTACTATCATAAATATCGTTCCTTTCGTGTTTGAATCATCTTTAAGACATCAAGATAATTCGTATAGCGGGTCTTTGGAATCAAGCCTTCCTCCACCGCCTCTTTGATGCGACATCCTGGTTCATTTTGATGTTTGCAATCATTGAATCGACAACTTCCTAAGTATGGTTCAAAGTCAATGACCGCTTGAGCCAATTCCGTCTGATCCATATGTTCAAAGTCCAACGAAGAAAAGCCTGGTGTATCTGCCACCAATCCACCACCGACAACGTGTAACTCATTGTGGCGCGTAGTATGACGCCCTCTTCCTAAGGCCTTTGAAATCTCTTGGGTTGCTAAGTGGAAGTCTGGTTCAATTTGATTCAATAACGTCGATTTCCCTGCCCCAGATTGGCCAGTAAGAACCGAAATCTTATTCGCAAAAATCGATTCAAAGCTCGGATCTAAACAACCCTTACCAGTACGTATCACTTGCATTGGACCCTTTTCGTATTCTTGAATCAACGCTTCAACTTCATCACTAATGCCAAGATCAATCTTCGTTACAATCAACACTGGAGTAATTCCAGCATTCATAA
>JAHHRC010000059.1 GCA_020026035.1 Erysipelotrichaceae bacterium
CCTTTGTGTTTCTTGTAGGAAATATCCTTTCGATCTCCATACAAACTCACACCAACTAAATCATGGAACTTGTAAACAATATTTCGGTAATCCCTATAATCATCATACTTTGCTCCGCCATTGAAGTACACTTCTCGCTCTTGATCAAACGTCTCATTTAAAACTCTTGTTGAATCAAAGTGCATGAGTCCATCATCGCCTACGGCTAGTTCGCCTTTTAAAATATGACCAAGATTTAAAGCTGTACTATACTTGATACCTGTATAATCATCTGCCTCTTTTTGGTTTATGATTGCAAATACTGGTCTCATTACATGATCTCTTGGTGCAACTGCATTTAATTTAAACTGTGAGGTTGCCATGATAAGACTTGAAGTTTTGAAGTCTTTTAGTGTCACATCTTCAAACTTCGTTTCTTTCTCATTTTCTGACAATCGCTTTGCGTTCACACCATCGAGCATTTCTAAAGACATCCGCATATTTTCAAGATTGGTTGCGTCATACTCTTCTCCAACCATCGTTTTATATGCGGCAATCTCCGACCATGCATGATATGCTTCTTTATCAAATGCGCTTGGTCTAAAACTTTCATCGGTTGGATCATGGAGTTTTTCATACTTTGTATAGAAATCAAGGAACTTTTCAATGGTTTTAAATTCTTCTTCCGATGCGGTTTTCTTGAAGAATGGAATGGATCCTTGTTCAATGACTGCTTGAGCATCTTCTTTCGCCTTGATTGCGTCCGCTACACACTGTCTAGCCTCTTGCACACGTCTTACAAGGTCTTCTTGTTGTCGTACGAGTGCTTCGGCATCTTCCATATGTTTCGTTGCGTTTTGCAAGGCAGTTTTTGCTTGTTCAAGATTTTCTTTATCATGTTCATTCTGCGTTGTTTTTTCTTTGATAGATTCTAGTAATGCGTTACGCGCATCGATTGCTTGTTCCATCTCACGTTGAGCGTTTTGTTTTTCTGCTTTCGCTGTTTCAAGTTCGGCTTCTGCAGTATCTTTTGCCGTTGTTAAACGTGCAAGTTCTTGTTTTGCATTTGTATCTTCACTTACTGCAGCATCATACTTTGTTATTGCCGTAGTTTTTGCGTCAAGTACCTCATTGTAGGCATTCATTGCCCTATCAAGTGCGTCTTTTGTAGTGTTATAGGCATCTGTTGCTTGCTTGAGTAGTTCTTCTTTTGACGTGATCGCAGCTTTTGTAGCATCGTGTTCACTTTGTTTTGTTGTAACAAGCGTATTAAGTGCATCTAAATCAGTATTAGCTTGATCTAAGGCATCTTTCGCTTCGTTTTGTGCATTCGTCTTATTTGCAAGTTCACTTGTTTTATCATGTACAAGTTGTTTTGCTTGATCCATCGCATCTTTTGCAAGAATCAATCGATCGAGTGCAGCTTTTACTTCATTTGCCTTTTGAAGTTTTTCTTCTTGGTTTGCAATTGCAAGTGCAAGATCATTTATTGCTTGATTACTAGCTGCTTGTTTTGTTTCGAGTGCTTGTTCCGCTTGTACTAAAGCATTTTTCACTGTCACAAAGTTCGTATTTGAAGCCATACTTTTCACAAAGTTTTGTAATTGTTGTGATTGTGCATTGACCTTATTTTCAAGTGTTGTCTTTTCATTTGTTAACGTAGCCAATGTGGTATTGAGTTGTGTTAACGTTGCTTGATTTGTTGCTAAAGAGGCATCAAGGTCGGCAATCTTTGCTTGTGTATCTAGCAACTTCTGTTCTTTTTCATTGAGTGTTTCTTTTAACGATGTAAGCTTACTTGTTTCTTCTTCAAGGGTTGCTTGTTCATTTTTTGAAAGTTCAGCTTTCGTTCGTAAGTCAGCTGATGCAGACTTTAGAAGGAATACAAGAGCCTTGTATTGTGCATCTTCTTCAATGGCTTGCTTGCTGGCATTCAGTTCGTTTTGTTTTGCAAGTACGGTACTTTGTGCATTTGTTAAAGCAAGTTCCTTTTCTTTAAGATTCGCAATGGCTTCTTGTTTTACTTTTGCAGTTTCTTTTTGATTTGCATTTGTATGTTCTAAGTGTGCTAAGGCAATCTTATGGGATTGAAGTGCTAAGTCAAAGGCCTTTACTGCCTCTTCAAAGTTCTTCTTCGCCTTTTCTACTGGATTTTCCATTGCTTGTGTTTGTTTCACAGGTTTTAATGTAGAACGAGTTGGAACATTAGATGCAAATGCTGTGTCTTTATTCCAATAGATATAAACACTTAATGGTTTGCTTGTTGTATTTCCATCCTTGTCGGTAACACTTACTGTCGTGTTATATGCAGAACCAATATCATCACTACATTGCATAAAGTTGATCTTGCTTGTATCTACGATTGGTAATAATTGGTTCCCTAGACGATCAAAGGCTGTTAGCTTCGCAAGAATTGCGTCTACAAAAGAACCATATGGAATATAGATGGTTTCATTTGCGCCATTGATGGTTGGCATCGTTGAATACACATGTGCAAAGGTTGGTTCTTCTAGTACTTTTGTGTCAGCGATATTTTCATCATTATTTTCTATTTCTTGACTAGCAACCTCTTCAACGGTTTCTTTTTCTTTGTTTGTTTCGACATGTGTTGTCGATGGTGTTGAATCTTCTACTACCGGTGTTTCAACCGTTGGATTGCCACATCCTGCAAGTGCCATCGTGGCTGTAATGATTGCTAGACTTTTATTCTTGATTTGTTTCATGAAGTGATTCCTCTCTTGATTTCATTTTTTGTTTGCCGATTATGTTGAAATAAATAGCGATTGGAATTTCATGATTCACAATGGTCTTTTACTTTTTTGTACAACATAATAGCGTTTGACCTGTTCGTTGGTGATAGACCCATACAAAACAGCGGTAGGTTTGTAATACTTCGTGGTAATACAATTACGTTTGTACAAAATGTATATTTCATATGAAACATCAAGTAATAGACACGTTATAGTTACGTAAATTATATTTGAATTATACGTTATAAAATGTGTTTATAAAAGACACATGCTCAAAATAAATGCGATACATACAACACAAAATGAACGTGCTTCATATCCATTCTTCGCATAGAAAAAGAACCACATCTTCCATGTGTTGGAATCTGTGGTTCTTCTATGTTTATGTAAGTGAGATTATACCTTCGCTACCTTCATTAAGATAGTTTTGCGAATGGATCTGTTTCACTTTTTGGAACGGTAAGTGTGTTTTCTTCTTTGTTGTAAGAAGGAGCTTTCGTTCCAGATACCTTTTCATACGTATCTTTCTTCGCTTCGACATTTGTCGTAGCAGCTTCTAGATTTGTAGAAGCTTGTTGGTGGTTTTCCTTCGCAGCTTCAAGTGCTTTGTCTGCTTCAACATCAGCCGCAATAGCTTTTTCTTCATTTGCCTTAGCAACATCATGAGCTTGACTTGCGTCCATTTGACTTGCTTGTGCTTCTTCAAGCGCGTCTTCAGCAGCCTTGATTTCATCCGCATGTTGGTGTTCGTAATTTTCTACGTAATCATCTACATCCTTCTTAGCCGCATCGTTTTTCTTTTCAGCTTCTTTCTTTGCGTCATTTGCAAGATCTACAACACCTTGTTGACCATCTACAACACCTTGTTGTTCATCTACAGACGCCTTTGTAGCATCAATTTCATTTTGTTTTACGCCTTGACGTTCAACTGTTGAAGCCTTTTGTTTGTTCGCATCTTCAATGGACTTCGTTGTGTTGTTGATATTCGTTGTCGTTTCAGCGATTTCATTTTCTTTGTTTGCTAGATCTTTCGTTGCTTGACCAACAAGTGCTTCTTGATCGCGAATTTCTTGATCCAAGCGACCTTTCACTCGATCATGATCAGCTTGTGCTTCTGCTAGATTTCCCCTTGCAACTTCCACAGCTTTTTCCGCTTCTTTATTCTTTGCGTCTTTTTCCGTGAATGTAGCTTCTGCAGCTTCCTGCGCCTTTTCACCTTTAGCTAAATCTGCTTTTGCAGTTTCGATTTTGCCTGCAATATCATCATCATCGTTAATCTTTTCTAGATGCGCATTCTTCTCCTCTAGTGCGCTAGTTGCGCTTGTTACCGCATCTCTCTTTTCCTCTAATTCAGCTTCTAAACGTTGTTTTTCAGCTTCCTTATCTTCGACTACTTTATTTGCAGCATCTAGTGCAGTTTGTGCTTGTCTTTGTTCTTCTTCTGCAGCATGTAGAGCAGAAGTTGCATTTGTGACAGCTTCTGCTAACCGTTCAAGTTCAGCTCTTTGTTCATCACTTGGCTGTTGTGCATCAGCAAGAACTCGTTCAGCTTCCGCTTTCGCTGCTTCAGCCTTTGCTAGAGCTTGTGTTTTCGCATCAACATTAGCGTTTGCAGATTGCAATGCATTTGTAGCTTCCCTTACTTTTGCCTCTGCAGCTTCAAGCGACTGATTTGCTTCATCTAGTTTTGCCTTCTTATCGTCTAGCTCAGACTTCTTGTCATTCATAATGCCTTCTGCTTCCGCTTTCGCAGAATTTGCAGCAGTAAGAGCATCATTTGCATTTCTTGCAGCTTCCTCAGCTTCACGAACAGCTTCTTCTGCAGCAGTAATAGCTTCTGAAGAAGTAACTTTTTGATTCTTAGCAATTTCCAATTTTTCCTGTAATTCAGCAACGCCATTTTCTGCACTTGTCACGTTAAATTCACCTACAAGGCGATCTAATGCTGCTTTTTTATTTGCTTCTGCTTCTGTCGCATCGCTCAATGATTTATGAACCTTATCATAGTATGTATTGAATAAATTAACATATTCCTCATACGAATAAATAGTCGCAAGGTTTTTTCGATGGTCATGGAAATAATATTTTTCCCCTGATGAAGTTTCTATGTATGAATTGGAGACATCACCCTCTGGCGCATGGCGTGAATCATATTCCGAAAAACCATAGAATCCATTATCAAATACCTGCGAGAAGAAGGCAAATGAAGGTGCTTCTCCTTCGTCTTGTACCTTCGCGTTAAATCCAACACCAGTAATTGGTGTATCAACTTTATAGTAATCCAATTTACCGCCAGATACTGGATCAACCAATAATATGTAGTGACCGACGTTTTTGAAATCTAGGTCAAAGTTATTTTCATTCGCATAATCTACGATTTTGTTATACCTATCTCGTAACGCTTCCGGAATAAGCTCATTCGTGACAGGTTCTTTCGTTGAAGAATTTGGGTTTAATTTATTGATTTTACTTGTATCAATTATTTTGTAAATTTGTTCAGGGGATTTTGAACTCACATCAATATTTAAGAAATCAATATCAAATTGATACACCATCTTCTCTAATTCATAGAAACCTTTGAAGGCATTTTCTTGCGTATCTCCAAACGTTGGCACAAATCCATCTTCATGTCCTTTTTCTGCTTTTTTGTAATTTTCAATTAGTGCAAGATTTTCCGCAAGATTAATACCTAAAGTTCCTTGTCCTTCTAAGAGTTTACCGTCCTCATCGAAGTGGTCAATGGAGAATCGCCCACGTTGTGTATTCGCTCTAAATTGTGCAATTGCCATATGACTATGCGTTGTCTTTAAGTCTTTTCTGTTTCCAAATCCAACAATTGGATCGTGATCGTTTTCATATTGTCTTCTTTGATTTGAGGCTTTCCAGAATGCCAAGGAAGCCTTCATATTCTCAAGATTTGTCGCAGAATACTTATCTCCAACTACCGTTTTGTAGAAGTATTTATTGTTTGGAGATAATTCTTTTTTTTGTTTTTCCAAAGCTGCAGCACTCATCGGTTCAAATAATACATGTTCCGCTGAGCTTTCTTTGTAATCCTTTAAGTCCGTTGAGTTTTCAAAGTAGTTAAGCATTTCTTTGATTGTTTGCTTTTCGTATTCAGATGCAGTTTCTTCAAAGAATGCAATTGATCCTCGATCAATCTTTTTTTGTGCTTTTTGTTTGTCTTCTAAAGCCTTATCATGTGCAGCCTTAGCAGCTTGCAACTGACGAATTTGCTCTTCTAATTTTGCGACAGTTGTGTTTGCGACAAGTTTTGCATTTTCGAGATTCTGTCTTGCTGTTTCTAATCTTGCATTTGCATCGTTGGCAGCATTCTCACGTTCTTGCACATTTCCTGATACTGTTTCAACCGCCTGCACAGCTGCATCATATGCAACTTGAGCTTCGATTACAGCATTGTTTGCCTCTGTTACCTTTTGTTCAGCTGCATCTTTTTCTCTTGTTCGTGCATCTACTTCGGTTTGAGCTGCGTCAACGGCTCGTTGAGCTTCTGCCTTTTCGCGTGTTACACGTTCAAGTGTTTTAACAGCGTTCGTATGCGCTTGTGTCTTAGTTTCATACTGCCTTGTGATTTCATCAAGTGCTTTGATAGCATCGTCTTTCGCTTTTTCTGCAGCTTCTAATTCTTTTTGTTTATCTATTATCTGCTGCTCTTTTGCCTCTAAAGTAGCCGCTTTCCTTGTTACATCTTTTTGTGCATTATCAACTTCAGTAGTTGCAGTATTCACTGCATTTTCTGCATCTGTAACAGCTTGTTGTTTTTCAGGCATTGCTGCTGTAAGTGCATCAATTTCGTTTTGCGTATTTAGAATTTCTAGTTGTATATTTTCTAATGATTGAAGTACCTCTTTCAATCGGTCGACGTTATCTTTAGCTTCAAGTTTTGCATTTGCAGCTTTTACAAGTTCATCATTTGTTATCTTGCTAGCATCCTGTTTCGCTTTTAATTCGTTTGTCGCCTCTTCAAGAGCACCTATAACAGCAAGAAACTCTGTGTTTGTTTTAAGGTTTTCACGCAACGTATTTAGTTGAGCCGTTTGCGAAGCGAGTCTAAAGCTTATTTGTTCTTTCTCTTCTTCACATGTTCTTTGTTTCGTTTCTAATTCTTTAAGCTTTGCCGTATTTTCTTTTACACTTGTATCTAATGCTAAAATCTCATCTTCGATTCTTTCAAGTTCTTGTTGCTTTGTGGCAAGTGTTTCTTTTAGTTCCTTAAGTTTTTCTGTTTCGGTTGCGAGCTTCTCTTCTTCAACCTTTGTAATATTTGCTTTCGTTAGTAATTCTCTACCAGCATCACTCATCAATGAAGCAAGTACTTTGTATTGTGCTTCTTCTTTGACTGCTTCATGGATCTTAGTTAGTTTTTCTTGCTTTGCTACAACGTTTTCTTCTGCTTTTGTTAATGCAAGTTCTTTTTCTTTTAGATTCTCAATGGCTTGTTGTTTCACTTTTGCCGTTGCAAGTTTGTCATTGGTTGTTTGTTCTAAGTGGGCAATTGCAATCTTATGAGATTGTAAAGCAAGATCAAAGACCTTTACTGCTTCATCAAAGTCCTTCTTTGCAACTTCTACTGGATTTACCTTTGGTTGTGTATGTTTCACAACTTTTGGTTTACTTGGTGTTGGCGCATTGGACGCAAAGGCCGTATCCTTATTCCAATAGATATACACACTTAATGGCTTACTTGTCGTATTGCCATCTTGATCGGTTACACGGACCGTTGTTTGATATGCAGAACCTGTATCATCGCTACATACCATGAAGTTAATCTTACTCGTATCAATCACTGGTAGTAATTGATTTCCAAGACGATCAAACGCCGTGATCTTTTGAATGATTGCATCTTCAAAAGAACCATACGGAATATAGATTGTTCCATTTGCACCATTGATGGTTGGCATCGTGGAATACACATTCACAAATTCTGCTTCTTTAGCTTCTTCCTTTGCGACTTCCTCTTTGGTTTCTTGTTTTTCTGTTTCTACTTCTTTGGTTGCAACCTCTTCAACCTTTTCTTCCTCTTGTTTTGTTTCTACTTGAGTCGTTGCAGGTGTAGTGTCAACAACTGGAGCGGTATCTGTTTTTGGATTTCCGCAGCCAGTTAATGCCATCGTTGCACCTAAGATTGCTAAGCCTTTTTTCTTGTTTTCGTTCATGCTTTACTCCCTCTTTCAATCACGTGTTGCTTTGAATTATGTTTGCGCCTAAGAGTGGTAAAAAATCAAACAATACCACTGACCAAACATAGTATAGTTTTTGATTTTGTAAGAATCCTTTTTTCCCTTATGGATTCCGTTGCAGCTTGTAACATACAAAGAATAAAACCTTTACGTTTCTATAGAATGTCTTTTCGTTTTCGTAAAAAACATTCCTATGTACGTAAATCACGCGTTAATTATACAGTATAGAATCCCATTCTAAAAGCTTTCTAGAGCCTTTAAGAACTTTACACAATAGAACAAAT
>JAHHRC010000006.1 GCA_020026035.1 Erysipelotrichaceae bacterium
GAATATTACGACGTTTATACCGAAGTTGTTGCAAGAAGTGTTGCGGTTTGCGACGGGTAAGAACATTTATGATGTAACGCTATATTTCCTTGTTGTTAAGACAAAGGGAACAGAGCTTGCGATGGTAGAAGATGGTAGGTTGAAGGAGCGTTTGTTAAATGCCAATGCGTATGAAATGAATGGAATTCATCATTTGTTGAAGCGGATTGAAGAGTTTGAATCTTGTGTGTATTTGGATGAGAGTCTTTTGAACATTGAACATGTGATGCCAAGATCGAAGAGTGAGGCGTGGGATGTTGAGTTGGATGATGTGTCGTATAAACGGGTTGTGAATTTGATTGGAAATCTTACTTTGTGTTGTAAGCGTGATAATCTTTTGATGGGGAATCGTGAGTTTGCGTATAAGAAAGAGATTCTTTCAAAAGAAAAGAGTTTGAGTATGAATGCGGAGATTTGTCGGAAACGTGTTTGGAATGAGAAACGTATTTACGAGCGATGTGATGTGTTGGGTGATCGCTTGATTGAGATCTTCCCATATCCAAATGTTGATGCGTGTGCGTTTGCGTTTTCGAATGTGAAGACGGAAGGGTCGTTGAAAGTTGGTTCATTACTTTCGCTTAAGGCCAAACAAGCGGATGCGAAGTGTGTTGTCTTAGCGGATGGGAAAGTGAAGATTCTTCCAGGATCGATTATGTTTGCATATAAGCCGAATGATATTAAAAAGTATCAAAACTACTACAAAGAATTGGTGAATGATGGTAGACTTGCAAAGCAGAGTAAAGAACAGATGATCTTTGTGCAAGAGGTTGTTTGTAATAGTTTATTAGAAGCCACGCAGTTTATTCTTCGTCGTGGTGGGAATTGTGTCAGTGAATGGCAATATGTAGAAGAGAAAGAAGTAAGTGAGAAATTGTATGGAAAATAAAACAGTAGAACAAGAAGTGAAAAAGAATAAACCGAAGCGTAGAAGAACGCATGCGAAGAAAAAGGTGGAAGGTAAGAAGCCTGTTTCAAAGAGTTCGGAAGGTGCAAATCATAAGCCAAAGCGTAAAGTAGCTGGTAAGAAGCCAGTTGCAAAGGCGACAGGAGATGCGAATAAGAAGCCTTCTAAGCGTAACAATAAGTTTAAGAAGTTCCGTCAGGCGGGGCAAGGGGTTGAGCCTTTGAAGCCACAGTCTGGTGCGAATAAGCCTACGGAAGTGGCTGGAGGGAATATCTTCCTTCGTCATTTGGAGCATTTTGGTAGTAAGAGATAGATCGAAAGGTCTATCTTTTTTTAATTTTCTTCAATTTCTTTTAACTTAGTATTTACAAGTGGTTTGTAATTGATTAATATATCGATGTAGATAATATCTAACTAGATATATTTACAAGGAGGTATGTTTTTTGAAGGTAAACAATAAGATCTTAGTCGGGCTGCATCGGAATATGAATGCGTTTGATGCGAAGACTTCGAAGATTGTGAGTGAATATGGGCTGACGTTTTCGCAGTTTATGGTGTTAGAGGCATTGTATAGCAAAGGTGATATGTCGGTTGGGGAAGTACGTGAGCGGATTTTGAGTAGTGTTGGTACGATTCCTTTGATTGTTAAGAATTTGGTGAAGATGGGGTATGTAGAGCGACGTGTAGATGAAAAAGATCGTCGTATTTGTATTCTATCGTTAACGAAGGATGGCTATGATGTGATTTCTGAAATCGCTCCGAAGAACCAATTGATGATTGAAGAGAAGATGGCAGTGTTAGAGGAAGAAGAGAAAGAAATGCTTGTTTATCTTTTGAAAAAGCTTGGAGGTGCTCAAGATGGAGAGAAGAGTAAAGACGAAAGTAAAAGGGTATCAAACGGTTGATGGTGCGGGTGTGCATCTTGTAAGAGTGTTGGGAAATCGTACGGCGAAGGAATTCGATCCGATTCTCATGCTTGATTCGTTTGACAGCGTCAATCCTGCAGATTACACGGCAGGTTTTCCAATGCATCCACATCGCGGGATTGAAACAATTAGTTATGTGTCCCGTGGAAAGATGGTACATCGTGATAGTTTGGGCAATGAAGATGGGATTTCCGATGGGGAAGTTCAATGGATGAATTCTGGTTCGGGAATTATGCACGAGGAGAAAGTGCCTGCTGCAGATCGTTTGTTGGGTGTGCAGTTGTGGTTGAATCTTCCAAGAAGTGAAAAGATGAGTAAGCCTTCGTATCATCCAATTCATAGGGATGAGATCGAAGAGATTGATATTGGTGTAGGTACGCTTCGTTTGTTAGCGGGGTCGTATTTGGATCATCAAGGGTATGTGGGTCAGCATTTGCCATTGGATTATTACGACATTCATTTAGATAAGAAGGAATCGTTTACGATTGAGATGGAAGAAGATGCGTCGGTGATGATTTTCACGCTTGTTGGTGATGTGTATATTGATGGCGAAAAGATTGAAGAGAAGACGGCTGTGAAGTTGACGAGTGGTACATCTTTGACGATCAAGAATGGAAATCGTGATGCACAGGTGTTGTACATGAAGTCTAAGGCATTAGAAGAACCGATTGCTTGGGCTGGTCCGATTGTTATGAACAGCAATGGGGAGTTGAATCAGGCGTTTGATGAGTTGAACCATGGTGCATTTATTAAGGAACGTGTGAAGTACTAGCGTATGAAACAGGGAAGAATGGAGGCCTTTAGTGATGGTGTATTGGCGATTGTGATTACGATTATGGTGCTTAAGTTAAATGCACCGAAGAGTTTGAGTTTGGCTGGTTTGAAGGAAGTGTTTCCAACGTTTTTGGCCTATGTGTTGTCGTATTTGTATGTTGGCATCTATTGGGCGAATCACCATCATTTGTTGCATATGATTGATTATGTGTCGGGGAAGTTGTTGTGGAAGAATTTGTTGTGGTTGTTTTGGATGACATTGATTCCGCTTGGAACAGAGTGGATGGGGTTATATCCAAATGAGAGTCTTCCTTGTGTGTTGTATGGAAGTATCTTGTTTCTATGTGCGATTTCCTATCATGTTGTGCAAAAAGAAGTGATTGTAATGAAGGGGAAGTGTTCGAAGCTTTCGTTGAATATCGGTGAGGATGTGAAGGGGAAGGTTTCGATTGTCTTTTATGGATTAGCGATTGGTTTTGGCTTTGTTGTTCCTGTGGTTTCGTATCTTATTTATATAGGCATTGCCTTGTTGTGGATTGTGCCGGATAAACGGCTTGAGAAAAGTGTGGATGGCTATGGAAAAGACGTATGAAACGGATGAGTTGATTGTTGTTTGGAATCCGGAATTGTGTAAGCATGCTGGAAAGTGTGTGCAAGGATTGCCACGTGTATTTGAGGTTGGAAGAAGACCTTGGGTCATTCTTGAAAATGGAACGAAGGAAGAGATTATGGAAGTGATTGATCGCTGTCCTTCTGGTGCTTTGAAGTATGTAGTTAAGTGAGGTTTTATGGTTGAGATTGTGTTTGAACCAGACAATCATCGTGCAGCTGCATATGATGGAGATGTGTTTGTTGGAGAGAGTACGTTTTCTTCTTCAAGTACGTTTTGGATTATTGATCATACGGTTGTAGATGAAGCGTATGGTGGGCAAGGGATTGCTGGTAAGTTGGTGTTTGAGATTGTTCAACAGGCTCGAAAGGAAAGAATGAAGATTATTCCATTATGTCCTTTCGCAAAGCGCGAATTTCAAAAGAAAAAAGAATACCAGGATGTTGTATTCTAGGAGGAAACGAAATGAGTGTTATTGATTCTTTGGAAAAAAGAAGATCCATCTATGCATTAAACAAAGATATTCCAGTTAGTAAAGATGAAGTGGTTGAAAAGATTCAAGCAGTCACAACGCTTGTACCAGATGCGTTCAATATGAAGAGTGCAAGAGTGGTTGTGTTGTTTGATGAGGCCCATGATCGTTTGTGGGATGGCATCTATGATGTCTTTGAAGGAAAAGTACCACGCGCTAAGATTGATTCGTTTAAAGCAGGAAAAGGAACAGTGTTGTTCTTCTATGATGAGGATGTTGTAAAAGGTCTACAAGAGAAGTTTGCGACATATGCAAGTAATTTCCCAGTTTGGGCAAATCAAGCAAATGGTATGTTACAGATCAATGTGTGGACGGTGTTAAGGGAGCTTGGAATTGGTGCTTCCTTGCAACATTACAATCCTGTCATTGATGAATTCGTGAAGAAGGAATTTGATGTACCAAGTTCGTATAAGCTTCTAGCGGAAATGCCTTTTGGTGGAATTGTAGAAGACGCAAAGGAAAAAGAAGTAGAAGATATCTCGTTACGAGTTAGAGTTGTTGAATAAGTAGAAAATCACACTTTCTAGAGGATAGAGAGTGTGATTCTTTTTGTGTTGGGGTTAAGTATTAGGTTGGTTGTTTTGACTTTGAATTATCTTTCTTTGTACAATATTTAGCACTGGAAACCAATGTTATCAGTGCTATAATAGATATGTATTAGAAATGTTTGTTTTAAATCGGTTTTACAATAAAAAAAGGCCTCTACAGGCCACCGTTAAACGGCATTCTTACCACGAAGTGGATTTATTTTCACTTGTTATGTTATTGCTGATATTAGCGATACCAGCATTAATATAGTAGCAAGAAATGAAGAGGGAGTCAAATATGGATGAGAAAAAGAATGTAGCCTACAGTATTGGACTAGATATAGGGACGTCATCTGTAGGTTGGGCAGTTGTTGATGAGAATACAAAATTGCTCAAAAAAGGAAAAAACCACCTATGGGGATACGATATCTTCCCTTCGGCAAATACGGCGAAACAGCGTCGTTTACAAAGAGGGGCTCGTAGAAGATATACCCGTAGACGTCAAAGAATTCATCTTCTTCAGGATTTTTGTACACCAATGATTGCGCCAGTAGATCCATTGTTCTTCAAGCGGTTGGACAATAGCTATTTGGTTGCAGAAGATCATCTTGGCGATTTGAATACCGAGAGTATTTTGTTTGTGAATGGTGGATTGAGTGATCAAAAAGTCTATGAAGAATATCCAACGATTTATCATTTGCGTCATGAATTGATGAATAAAACAGATAAGTGTGATCCAAGATTAGTGTATTTAGCATTGCATCATATTGTTAAGTATCGTGGAAACTTCTTGTACGAGGGACAATCGTTCCAGGACTTAGCGAAGGAAAGTGATATTCAAAATCGTTTGCATGATATCTTTGAATATCTACAAGAACAGCATGGTTGGGAACTTGATTGTGTTTCGATTGAACAGTACGTACGTATTCTAGATTCTTCAGAATTACGTGGAAAAGAAAAGATTGAAGAAGTTAAGAAGCTTGTGCCTTCACAAAAAGTAGAAAAAGTGAAAAAGAGTAGAAAAGGAATAACAGTAGACGATGAGGAAAAAGTCCTAGTAGCTATTACGAAGTTGATCATTGGCTATAAGGGAGATTTAGGACTTATTTTCAAACATGAATTTGACCCTAAGACAAAAGGGAGCTTGAAGTTCTCGGATAAAGATATCGAAGATAAGTTGCAGACTTTAGAAGCGATACTTGGGGATGATTATGATATTTTGATGGAGATTCAATCGATTTATAGTTATTTTGTCTTACAAGATATATTAAGGGAGTCAAAAGATCAAACAATTAGTTCCGCGATGATTTCTCTTTATGAGAAACATCAAAGGGATTTGGAATTGTTGAAAAAAGCGTTAAAGAATGATGAGAAAGCGAAGAAGACCATTTTAGGAAAAGGTGGATCTTATGATTTGTATGTCAATCATTCAAAAGACAAATCACAAGACGACTTGATCAAAGATATTAAAGAGGTGTTAGCTGGTAATTCGAGTGTAGCAGCGTTGAAAATCTTAGAAGAAAACGATGAGAATTTCTTGCCGAAACAAAGAACTTCGAAGAATGGTGCTATTCCATATCAATTGCATGAGAATGAGTTGATTCAAATTGTGAAAAACCAAGGAAAATACTATCCTTGTTTATTAGAAAATCTTTCGAAGCTTCAACAGTTAGTGAACTTTAGAATTCCGTATTATGTTGGACCATTAAATACGGATGCGACAAATGCATGGCTTGTTTTAAATGATGAGAATGATCATGAAGCAATTCGTCCTTGGAATTTGGAAGAGAAGATTGATGTTGAAAAGACGGCTGAATTATTTATTCGTAGAATGACGAACCATTGTACGTATTTGCTTGCGGAAGATGCGATGCCTAAGAATTCGATTGCGTATGGAAGATTTAACTTATACAACGAATTGAACAAGGTTCGTATTAATGGAGAGCTTAAATTCAAAGATTGTAGGTTAAAGGACCGCGTAGTCAATGACTTATTCTTAAAAAACGATACTGTAACTGAAGCTAAGCTAATCAATTACTTGTATGGCCCTCAAGATAATGAAGAAAATAACGATAATGAAGATAAGAATATTGTTGATGTTACGGGTTTACAAGGGGATAAGAAGTTTAATTCGAGTTTGAAGGTAGAACGAGACTTCCGTAAGATCTTTGGTGAGGAGTTTGATGCGCATCTTGAGGATATTGAAAAAATCATTGAATACTTAAGTATCTATAAGGATAAGAAAATCATTGAACGTCGTTTAAGAAAAGAGATGCCGTATCTCGAAGAAAAAGGTTGGCTGTCTGCGATTTCAAATAAGCGATATTCTGGATTTGGAAATTTGTCTTATAGAGTCGTGAACGAACTAAAATGCAAAGGGGGACAAGAACAAACAATTCTTGAGTTGATGGAAAATACAACGATGAACTTTATGCAGATTCTTCATAAACCTAAGTATGGATTTGAAGATATCATCAAACGTGAAAACGAAACCTACTTTGAAGAACATCAAGTTTCCTATCGAAACCAAGTTGATGAACTAGCTGGTTCTCCTGCGATTAAGCGTGGAATTATTCAATCGATTCGTATTGTGGAAGACATTGTGAAGTACTTTGGAAAGGAACCAAAAGAAATCTTTATTGAGTTTGCCCGTGAAGAGGGAGAAAAGACACGTACGAAGAGTCGTAAAACGCAGTTAAAGAAAAAGTTTAATGATAAAGAGAAAAAAGATTTGCCAGATGAATTACTAGCTAAATTACGAGCTGAATTAAATGAAGCTAGTGAAAGTGACCTTCAAGATGAACGCAAGTATTTGTACTTCCTACAAGCAGGTAAATGTTTGTACTCACAAGAGACATTGGTATATGCGAATCTTCAAAAGTATCAAGTGGATCATATCCTTCCACAATGCTATATCAAAGATGATTCCATTGAGAATAAAGCACTTGTGAAATCCAGTGAAAACCAACATAAGGGAGATAGTTTGTTATTAGGTGGAGAAAAAATTGAAGCTAATAGAGGTTTCTGGAGATGTCTGAAAGAACATGGATTAATGAGTGAAAAGAAATTCTACAATTTGACTCGGTATGCAATTTCAGATGGAGAAAAAGTTGGCTTTATTGCCCGTCAATTAGTAGAAACTAGACAAATCTCTGTGCATGTGAAAAATATTCTACAATCCATGTATAAAGAAACGGATGTATTGACGGTTCATGCATCGCTTTCGAGTGAATATAGACATAGAGAAGAGCTCTATAAGATTCGTGGTTTGAATCATGCACATCATGCTCAGGATGCTTACCTGGCGTGTTTGATTGGTCAATTTGTAAATCATAAATATCCATGTATTAAGTTTGGCGAAAAACTAGAATTCGATGCTGTGAAAGATGATATTACATCACGCAAGGAGCAAGCTACTGCAGAAAGCGAAAAAAAGAAATCGCTTGAAGGATTCATTGTGAATCAAATGAATGCCAATAAAAAAATCGATAGGGAAACGGGTGAAGTATTCTGGTCTGGTCAAGAGCAGTTGGATTATGTTCAAAAGATATTTGGCTTTAAGGATTACTTCTATAACTATCAAGCAAGAGATAATGATGGAAAACTATTTAACGCAACCATTTATTCTGCAGGTGACAAGAATGCAAAGGTACCAATGAAGAATGATATGGATGTGGAAAAGTATGGTGGTTATGGAAGCTTGGAAACAGCTTGTGGAATTGTCATTAAGGGCTTAAAGAAGTCGGGTAAAAAGGTTAAGCAAGAAGAAGTAGTAATGACATTGCCTGTCATGTACGCAAACTTGGATGATGAAGAAATCAAACAGTATGCAAAAGACACTTTAAGCCTCGAGCAAGTTGTAGGGGTCGGAAGAAGAATCATGCTTGGACAAACCTTTATTGTGGATGGTTGTCTATATTCGATGTCTTCTGCTACGGAGTGGAGACTACGTGAGCCAATCTTCGTGGATGACCGATATAAAAAAGCACTGTATGCAGTAGATCATAAATATGTGGATGTGACAGAGGGAGATCTGGCTGAAGCGTTGTTAGAACTGTTGAAAAAGACATATCAAAGAATTCCTACACTACGAAATAAAGTGGCGAGGGTAATATCGTTTAATTCTGGCGTTGAAGAAAATAAATGCAAAAAAATGAACTTGTTTGATGATAGCGAAGAAAGCAATGAAGTACTTGGAATGGCAAGGGTTAAGTTATCGAAGTTAGGAAAGAAAGAGTTAAAGATTGCAATTTCTGATCTAATGACAAACTTAACTTCAAGTAGTTGTGATTTACGAATAGGGGATTATCCTCCGATAAAAAGCTTTGCTAGAATGAAGAACAAAACACTATATCTAAATGAGTCAGCATTTGTATTTACTTCACCTTCAGGAATTTACATCAAAAAAACAAAAGGAACGGACTTATGACATGGAGAACTGTAGTAGTTACAGGTCATGCGCATTTAAGTTTGAAGAATAAATTCTTAGTTGTTCGTAAGGAAAGTGTATCTCAGATTCATATATCTGAGATACATACCCTTATGATTGATTCGACAACTGTCACAATGTCCACTGCATTAATGAATGAGTTACTGAAATCGAAAGTGAAACTGATTGTTTGTGATGAGTTACATAATCCTGCGATGGAGGTGACTCCGTACTATGGAGCTTTTAATACTTCGAAGATGGTATTAGAACAATTCGCTTGGGATCAGAATGTTTGTGGTGAGCTGTGGAAGTCTGTTGTGAAATTCAAGATACATTATCAGGCGGAGATGTTGAAAGATTACCAACACTTCGAAGAGCATGAAAAGTTGGTGTCTTATGAGAATGATGTTGTGTCTCATGATTTGACGAATCGTGAAGGTCATGCGGCAAAGGTGTATTTTAATGCGTTATTCGGAACTGATTTTTCTCGGAAAGATGAAATTAATTTGAATGCGTTTTTAAACTATGGATATACGATTTTGTTGTCTACATTTAATAAGGAAATTGTGAAATGTGGTTATGTAACACAGATTGGTATCCATCATATCGGGCAAACGAATCCGTTTAATCTTTCCTGTGATTTAATTGAACCATTTCGTCCTATTGTGGATGATTTGGCACTTCAATATGATCAAATTGAATTTGGTATGAAGGAACGACTGCAACTTGTTGGTCTTCTTGATACGAAGATACGATACCAAGGGAAAGAACAGTATTTATCGAACGTTATTTCAATTTATGTGTCTAAAGTTCTGGCGAATCTAACGGCAGGAATTGTAGATGAGAGTTTGTTTGTTTATGAAAGAATTAAGATCTAGATATATGAGGATGATTGTGTTTTTTGATTTACCTTCGATTACGAGCACGGATAAGAGGAACTATCGGAAGTTTCGTAAGTTTCTAATTGAAAACGGTTATTTGATGATGCAAGAATCTGTTTATTGTAAGTTATTGACGAACTATGGTGCATGTCAACTTGAAGTGGATCATATAAGAAGGAATAAACCTCCTGCTGGATTAGTTCAATGTTTACAGATTACGGAAAAACAATATGCATCGATTAAATATATTTGTGGGGAAGCAAAGTTTGATAAGGTTAATACAACGGATAGGGTGATCTTGTTATGAAGGCGAAGATATACGGAATTGACACTAGTTTGGACTTTAGTGATGGAGATATTGCATTATTGAATATCCATAACAAAGAGCTATATCGAAAGCTATGCGAGTTTATGTTGTTTCGTTTAAATGAAGATGATAACGAGTTTGTCATACTGGATGAACAGAATGAAAGAATCAAAAGCAAAAATATCTTATATATCAATGATTTGCTTGAATTTCAACTTGATAACAATAAAGTTTTAAAGGCAATCATAAAAAGATATATGTCTTTTGTGTCGATGGACAATGAGTTCAAAGAACGTCAAAATGCAATTTATAACAAATTGCTTGAACCGTTTCTCGATGAAATGAATCTTCTTGAAGTCGATTATGAATATAAAAGGGAACTATCTGATGAATTTTTCAAAAAGATACCATGTATAAGTTACGATATCGCATCTGATGTTCCACTAGATGAGAAACTAATTTCAGTTATAAAACTTTATGGTGAACTATTTGACACAAAATGCGTTATTATTAATAAGGCAGTTCCATTTCTTAAAGCAAATGAGCTTGAGAAAATTAAGGAATTCATTAAGTATCGGAAGATACCTGTTATTTTTATAGATTATTTGGATGAAGACGAGGTAGCGATCGTCCCAAATATAGTAGTAGATGAAGAATACGGAGTATATTCATTACATTAGGTTTAGATTTGAGGTTTTCGAGTTATGTTAAACCTAATGGTAGCGATACAGAAGATAATGTGCAGACGGTTGAAAAGGCGTTTTCGAGTTATGTTAAACCTAATGGTAGCGATACTGGTAGTCCGAACGGAAACGAAAAAGAGAAGTTTTCGAGTTATGTTAAACCTAATGGTAGCGATACCACCGTTTTTGTTTGTGAGTACGAGTGAGATGTTTTCGAGTTATGTTAAACCTAATGGTAGCGATACTATATGACAGTTTTAGGTTATGATGTACGTGTTTTCGAGTTATGTTAAACCTAATGGTAGCGATACATTGGCAATAGGCGTTTGCGTTTATCTTGTGTTTTCGAGTTATGTTAAACCTAATGGTAGCGATACTGCAACGCTCTCTACATTTCGTGCCTTGTAGTTTTCGAGTTATGTTAAACCTAATGGTAGCGATACAGTTTGTGTGGGCTTGTTAGTATTTCTGAAGTTTTCGAGTTATGTTAAACCTAATGGTAGCGATACTAATCAGTTTGAGTATATAGTTAATACTTATGTTTTCGAGTTATGTTAAACCTAATGGTAGCGATACAACTTCATAAATTTAGGCATGGAAGTTATAGTTTTCGAGTTATGTTAAACCTAATGGTAGCGATACCCATAATAAAAATATGGATACTTTGAGCCAGTTTTCGAGTTATGTTAAACCTAATGGTAGCGATACAAAGTTGTATGGAAAATTAGAGGACTAGATAGTTTTCGAGTTATGTTAAACCTAATGGTAGCGATACAGAAGATAATGTACAAACGGTTGAAAAGGCGTTTTCGAGTTATGTTAAACCTAATGGTAGCGATACTTCCAGCCTTTACACACCAATGTTCTGTGTGTTTTCGAGTTATGTTAAACCTAATGGTAGCGATACTAACTACAAGTGCCAAAGTTTGTAAAAGCTGTTTTCGAGTTATGTTAAACCTAATGGTAGCGATACTGAGCCGTAGCGGAGCGTTAGCGGAGCGGAGTTTTCGAGTTATGTTAAACCTAATGGTAGCGATACCAATACGTGACAGAACGTGACGAGTTAAACGTTTTCGAGTTATGTTAAACCTAATGGTAGGAATACTAGGTTATTGTTGTGATCTTGTGTGTTTTGTGAAGTGAAGTATTTTGATGTTGTTGTATGTAGAGCTACTAATGCAATTGGAGGCATATTATGTGCCTTCTTTTTTGTTTGGTGAATCGTTGTATTTGTTGTTTTTGTGTGTACTTTTATGATTGTGTGATTGTTGAGCGGTTATTTTGTTAGTTGGTTGGATTGGTGGTTTGAGGGTGTGTTTGAGATGTTGACAAGGAAGTTAAACAGTGCTAACTTCGTAATAGTTAGTTATGTCTAATTTGTGAAAGGGGGACATATGAAAAAGAGTTTGAAGATTCTTGTGGCGGCTTTGATTTGTGTGTTGAGTTTACAAATTGATGTGTTTGCTAAGGGAAAGAAAGAGTCTTTTGAGAACTGGGAAGCGGTTGCGATGGCGATGGCGGTGCAGTTTGATGGGGCGATTGAAGATATTCAAAAGGATGCATATAAAGATGCATATAAGCATATGAATTCCGCTTACTTTGATTATTACGAGGTGCAGGGGTTTGAAAAGAATGTCATGGCATTTATTTCAAATGATCGTGTTCGTCATATTGAAGGGACTTTCTCAGATATTAAACATGGGTTATTAGGGAATGTTTCTGTTGAGAAAGAAACGTTATTAAAGGAAGTTGAATTGTTGAAAGTGAAGGTCTATCGCGATGCGATGGTGCTTGATGCGGTTGTTGGGAAATCGAGTGATGACTTTGTTGGGGTGAAGGTCTATGGTGATCCTTCTAATATTCCAAGTATTGTCATTGAAGAGGCTAAGGCGCAGGGAATTTCGATTGCGGCGTTATCTGAAGATGTAATGCTTGAAGAAGGAGATTCGAGTGCGCGGAATTGGCAGGTGTTTACGATTGCCTTTGGACTGTTGTTGCGAGAGGGGTTAGAAGCCATTCTTGTTGTGGTTGCGATTGTGACCTATTTGATTAAGACCGGAAATAAGCATTTGTGTAAGGCGGTGTATACCGGTGTTTGGGCTGCGGTTGGTTGTAGTATTTTGGTTGCTTTAGCACTGCAGTTCGTGATTTCGAATGCCGGTTTAGCTGGAGAGTTGATTGAAGGCTTTACGATGTTTATTGCCGTGATTGTGTTGTTCCATGTGAGTAACTGGATGTTATCAAAGTCGGAAGCGGAAGAGTGGAAAGAATATATTGATGGCATGGTAAGTGAGTCGGTGGATACGAATTCGAAGAAGACGTTGGTGTTTGCGGCATTCTTAGCGGTGTTTAGAGAAGGGGCAGAGCTGATTCTTTTCTACAAGGCAAGCTTTACGAGTGGTATGAACAATCCGAAGTACATTGTGTATGGAATTGTTTGTGGGGCTTTGGTGCTAGCGATTATTTGGATTCTATTTAGATACTTCACAGTGAAGTTACCGTTGAAGCCGTTCTTCTATTTCACTTCGATCTTGTTATTCCTGATGTGTATTTCCTTTATGGGAAAAGGCGTTGTGGAATTGACCGAAGGAAATGTGATTGTTGGTCGTACGACAATTCCAGCGATGCATGGATTTAGTTTCCCATTATTGAGTATTTATGATCGAGCGGAGACGTTGATTCCACAGCTTATGTTAGTGGTTGCGACGATTGCGGTGTTTGTGAATCATCACAAGAGTGTTAAGGCAAGTCGTAAAAAGCTTTCGAAAGAGAGTCATTAATTTGATTTAAACAATGAGACATTGTTTGAATAAACATTTTAGGAGGAAAAGAAATGAACAAAATGAAAAAGGCTATTTCAGCTTTCGTGTTGGCTGGAATGCTTACAAGCTTAGCTGCTTGTAATGAAGCAACAGATGATATGAAAGCACCTGTTGAAGAAGAAACACCAATGCAAGAAACTGCACCTGTAGAAGAAAGTGAAGAGCTTGTTGAAGCGGAACTTCCTGGTGAAAGTGGATTTGCGGAAATTAGTATCGGTGAGGAACAAATCGTTGGTCCATTCAAGGTGGCTGCGGTGTATTTCCAAGCAGTGGATATGTATCCTGCTGGTAAGAATCCAAGCAAAGAAGAATCTGATCTTCACTTAGAAGCGGATATTCACCTATTGGATGACTTTGCAGTGCAATACGGATTTGGTTCTGGCGAGGATATCTGGCCTGCTTACTTAACCGTGAACTATGAAGTTGTAAATGATAAGAACGAAACAGTTGCGGAAGGTAGCTTCATGCCTATGAATGCGGACGATGGTCCTCACTATGGATGTAATGTGAAGAAGGGTCTATTGAATGTAGGTCACTACACATTGAAGTTGACAATTCTTCCACCAACGGATTACCTATTACACATCGATGATGAAACAGGTGTTCCTGCGAAGGAAGGTGCGAAGGCATACTTCGAAACGCAAAAGGTTGAATTCGACTGGGATTACACAGGGGAACAATTAGTAAACGAATAATTGAAAAAGACCTCCCTAAGCTTTGGGAGGTTTCTTTCAGCTATTAAGAAAGGAGTGATTCTTATCTTAAAGTTTTTTATCGCAGTCACGAATGATTTAGCGTTGTTAGCACTGTTGATTGGTTGCTTGTTTGCCTATGGAAAGGCGAATAAGTGGTTAAAAGTTTCAAGTGTTTCCGCTGGGTTATTGATTGGTTTGACAGTATTTTTGATTAAGAGTAATGCCCCAAAGAAGACAAACTTAGCGATTATTAAGTTTCACCGTATTACGGTGATCGTCATGTGTGTATTGGCGTTATTGACTTGTGGTTGTATGGTTTTGAAACGTAAGAAGAAGGCGTATGAAGGAATTGCGACGGTATTCTTTTCCTTACTTATAGTAGCAGGGTTAGCTTTCAGTATGCCTACGGTGTTCCAATATACAACCGAGTTTGTGTACTTTGGAGAGGATTCGATTAGCTCGATGATGTTACTGAGGGTGATTGGGTTCTTGTTTGGGCTTGGGCTTTGTTATGTTGTAGGAATGTGTGCGTATTGCTTGCTAGGGTTTGTGAGTGAAAAGCGAAGAGATGGGTTTACAGTTACGTTTGTTGGTATTAGCTTTCTTGGCTATTTAGCAAAGTCGATTAGTGCAATGCAGCGATTGAAGTGGATTAAGTTAAATCCATTTGTATTCACGATCATGATTTTCAATGACAACTATGGAAATGTGTTCTTGTATGCATGTTTGCTTGTAATGTGTATTTTGGGGTATTTGATTATTCAAGATTCCAAAGAGGTGCGTGGTACGTTTGCAAATCCGGCAATGAAGCGAAAAGAGAAAGCGAAGTTATTGCGTCGAACAAGATGGAGTAAGAATGCCATTGTGCAATCGCTTGTGGTTGTTCTATTACTGACGGTTGGATATCACTATGACAATAAGGAAGTAGCTTTAACGCCACCACAAGAATATACGATCAATGGGAAGATCATTACGATTCCTTTGAGTGATGTGGAAGATGGGCATTTGCATCGGTTTGAATACAAGACACCGAATGGCTTTGATGTGCGCTTTATTGTGGTGAAAAAACCACAGGGTGTTGCCTATGGGGTTGGCTTGGATGCGTGTGAGATTTGTGGCATTGCTGGGTATTTTGAACGTGGTGATGACATTGTTTGTAAGCGATGCGATGTTGTGATGAATAAGAATACGATTGGCTTTAAGGGTGGTTGTAATCCGATTCCTTTCCCATATGAGATTAGGGATTCCACCATCATTATTAATGCCGATGATTTGATCGCGGAAGAGTTACGGTTCCGCTAGGAGGGGGTAATATGTTTTGGAAAATGGTTCATCGTACGATTTTTCGTCAGAAAAGTAAGATGACAATGGTTGCTTTGACGATTGCCCTTGGGGTTTCTCTTTCAACAGCGATGATGAATGTCATGTTTGGTATTGGTGACAAGGTAAATCGAGAGTTGAAGGTCTATGGAGCCAATATTCGGGTAATGCCGAAGGATGCGTCCCTTTTGAGTGATTTGTATGGGCTTGAAGGGGGAAGTGGTGTGAATGATAAGTTTTTATACCAAGAAGATGTGTTGAAGATTAAGGCCATCTTCTGGGGCTTTAACATTGTGGATTTTGCGCCAAGTTTAGAAGAGAAGTGTGTTGTGAATGAACAAAGTGTCAACGTTGTTGGAACTTGGATGGATCAACATATTGTCTTAAACACTGGGGAAGAAGTGGATACGGGATTACGGCCACTTCGGAATTGGTGGGAAAGTAGTTTGCAGGGAGAATTCTTACAAGAAGGGGATTTTGATCAGTGTATGGTTGGTAGTTTGTATGCTGGTAGAAACAAGATCAACCTTGGGGATACCTTACATCTTGTTGGAAGTAAGGGCGAAACAGATGTTGTTGTAAAGGGGATTTTCTTAGATGGTGGCGAAGATGATGAGAAGATCTTTGTCGATTTGAAGACCTTACAAGATCTAACGGGATTGCAAAATAAGATTGCCAAGATTGAAGTATCCGCACTTACGACTCCAGATAATGATTTGGCAAGAAGAGCTGCCCAAGATCCTGGGTCACTATCGGTGGATGATTACGATACGTGGTATTGTACGGCGTATGTATCGGCGATTTGTCATCAGATTCAAGAAGTTGTAAGAGACTCTGTTGCGAAACCTGTAAGACAAGTTGCGGAAAGTGAAGGAACGATTTTAGAGAAGACACAGTTATTGATGACACTGATTACGATATTGTCTTCGATTGGGTCGGCCTTAGCGATTTCGAACTTAGTATCTGCTTCAGTGATTGAACGAAGACAAGAGATTGGCTTATTAAAGGCGATTGGGGCACAAGATCGACCAATTATTATGATGGTGTTATCGGAGATTTTGATTACGGCATTGATTGGTGGTGTGCTTGGATTCTTTGCGGGAATTGGCTTTGCCCAGATTATTGGTAAGACGGTATTTGATTCGTATATTGAGGTGAATATGTTAAGTATTCCGATTGTAGCGGTGATTGTGTTGTTGATGACGATGATTGGTAGTATTCCTTCGATTCAGTACTTATTGCAACTGAAGCCTACGGAAGTGTTGCATGGAAAGTAGGTGTGTGTATGAGTAAGAAACGTAAGATGTATTGGAAGATGGTTACGGCGAGTTTGTTACGTCGTAAGTCGAGAATGGTGATTGCTTTATTAGCGATTGCGATTGGGGCAACGATTCTTTCGGGTTTGGTTACGATTTATCGTGATATTCCACGGCAACTTGGAAAAGAGTTTCGTTCGTATGGGGCGAATCTGATTCTTTTGCCAGAAGGGGATGAAAAGATCACACAAGAGCAATTGTTAGAAGCAAAGAAGATGATTGGCGAAGATGCGATTGTTGGTATGGCTCCGTATTTGTATTACACAACGAAGATCAATGAGCAGCCATATATTCTAGCTGGTACGGATTTAGTCGAAGCGAAGAAGAATAGTCCGTTTTGGTACATTGAGGGAGACTGGGTTTCCAACGATGATGAAACGGGTGCGATGATTGGAAAAGACATCGCAAAGACATTAGGACTTAAGATTGGGGATACCTTTGTTGTAAAGGGTGTGAAGTACAACCAGGAAGCGATCGCTTCAAGTCAAGATAAGAGTGCGCAAGAGAATGTGGAGCGTGAGATTGGGAGTCAGTATTTTGACCGCAAGTATGTTGTGAAGGGCATTGTGACAACGGGTGGTGCGGAAGAAGAGTTTATCTTTACGAATATTGAACATTTAGCGGCGTTGATTGAATCACCGGTGCATGCGGATGTAGTGGAGTGTTCAATTGAACATGATACGGAAGAGTTGCAGGCAATGAGTGAGGAAATTGCGAAGAAGGTTCATATTCTAGCGCGACCTGTAAGAAGAGTGACGCAGTCACAGTCGATTGTGTTAGGGAAACTAAAGGCACTTGTGTACATTGTGACGGTTGTGATTTTGATTATTACGATGATTTCTGTTTCAACGACGATGATGGCAATGATTTCTGAGCGTCGTAAGGAGATTGGATTAAAGAAGGCTTTAGGTGCTGAGAATGAATTGATTGTAAAAGAGTTTTTAGGTGAGTCCATTGTGCTTGGTATTGTTGGTGGTGTTCTTGGGGTTGTGTTTGGGTTCTATTTTGCCCAACAGATTTCCTTGAATGTGTTTGGGCGTGCGATTACGTTCCAGTATGCTTTGATTCCAATTACGATTGTGGTGTCGGCGATTGTTACGACGTTGGCGTCGATTTATCCGGTTAGAAAAGTTCTTGATATTCATCCGGCGATTGTGTTGCGTGGTGAATAGAAAGGGGAGTATATGAGTGATGTGATTTTAGAATTAAAAGATGTCTCAAAGATTTATGAAACGGTGAATGCCTTGAGTGAGATTAATTTGTCGGTACATCGGGGTGAATGGGTTTCGATTATGGGACCGAGTGGTTCTGGGAAAACGACGATGATTAATATGATTGGGGCGATGGATACGCCTTCTTTAGGGAAGATTATCTTGGATGGAGAAGAGATTCAGGATATGAAGGCTAAGGATTTGACGGTGATGCGTCGTGATAAGATTGGGCTTATTTTCCAGCAGTTTCATTTGATTCATTATTTAACCGCTGTTGAAAATGTTATGGTGTCACAGTACTACCATAGTATGGTCGATGAAGAAGAGGCGATTAAGGCACTTGAGAAGGTTGGTTTAGGTGATCGTATTCACCATTTGCCACATCAATTATCGGGTGGAGAACAGCAGCGTGTTTGTATTGCAAGGGCGTTAATTAATTCACCAGCGATTTTGTTGGCGGATGAGCCAACGGGAAACCTAGATGAAGAAAATGAGCAGATTGTGATTGATCTTATGAAGCAGTTGCATGCGGAGGGGGTTACGATTATTGTGGTAACCCATGACCCAGAAGTTGGGGAAGAGGCGCAGCGTAAGATTGTGTTGAATCATGGTCGGATTGTCGAAGATGTAAATTTGGAAGAAGGTCGTAAGAATGCGTAAGAGTTTGTGTTTGCTTTGTGTTTGTTTGCTTGTTGGATGTTCGTCTTCTTATCAAGATGGAACATATACAGGTGTGTATGAAGAGGAAAAAGACAAAGCAGTTGTGGAGTTAACGATTGAAGATGGTGTGATTTCTGCTTGTTCGTATGAAGAGTTTGATGCGATGGGCAAGTTGAAGGATGAAACGTATGGCGATGATCAAGATGCTGTACGGAAAGATTTAGCGAAGATTGCCTACAAGGGGTTTATGGAATATCCAAAGATGCTTGTGGAAACACAGAATGTCAACGATGTGGATGTGATCTCTGGGGCAACGGTGAGTTATAAGCGGTTTAAAGAAGCTGTTAACGATGCTTTAAAACAAGCGAAATAAATGTAGAGGGGATTGTTTATGAAAAAGAATATGGTTCAGATTGTGGAAGTGGTATGTGGGGTATTGTTAATGCTTGCACCATTCCATTTGTTTAAGGTATGCACTGCGGTTATGGATAATGGCATGCATATGGGTTGTTTCTACAGCGGGAAGTTGGTTGTAGGTATGGGTGCTTTGATTGTTGTATGTGGCATTGTAATGATGGTGAAGTCTTGTAAGACATTGCATTATGTATTGCAGGGGGTTGTTTTAGTAGCTAGTTTAGCGTGTTATGTATTGCCACATCGAATGATTGAAGTGGGTCATATGATGGAAGATGGTTGGCAGATTGGTTTATGTGGCCATGAAGAGATGGCTTGTAATGTAGTGTTTATGCCTTTTGTGACAAAGATGGTTGTGGTGTTAGTGGTTGTTAGCTTGCTTGGTTGTGTGTTTATGTCATTGCAGGATCAAGGTGCATGCAAGAAGTAGAAAAGATGGATTTGCGTCGTTTAGCGAAGAAGAATATCAAACGGAAACCGGTTCGTAGTTTTATTTTGATCTTGTTTCTGACGCTATTTACTACGGCGTTATTTACCGGAACGATTCTTTCAATTGGGTTAAGCAATGGCGTGAAGTCATTGTCGAATCGCTTAGGGGCGGATGTGATGTGTGTTCCAGAAGGGTATGATACGCATATTGATTCGGTGTTACTAAGTGGAAAGCCTTGTAATTTCTATTTACCGGGAAATGTAATGGAGGAATTAGAGGCGATTGAGGGAATTGAACAAGCTACACCACAGACGTATTTAGCTACGTTATCGGCTTCGTGTTGTTCGTATCCGTTGCAGATTATTGGTATTGATTATGATACAGACTTCATTATTCGTCCTTGGCTGACAAAAGATATGGCGAGGGGATTAGAAGATGGAGAAGTGATTATTGGTTATCGGGTGCAAGGGGAGACGGGAAATGCGCTTCGTTTCTTTAACCAGAATTATAAGATTGCTGGTCGTTTAGCTCAGACTGGGATGGCGTTTGATACAACTGTGTTTATGTCAAAGGCAACTGCCGCAAAGGTTGCACGTGAGGCAGAACGGATCATGGACCATCCACTAGCGAGTGATGATTCTTTGATTTCCACGGTTATGATTAAGTTGAAGCCTGGGTATGATTCTACGGTTGTATCGAAAGAGATTAACAAGAAGCTTGCAAGTAAGGGAATCTTTGCGATGTATAGCAAGAAGTTTGTGAATGAGGTATCGAGTAACTTAGGAATTGTATCGAGTTATATTAAGGCAACGATTGTTGTGTTTTGGGTATTGTCGTTGATGGTTATTTCCTTACTGTTCACACTTTCCTTCCAAGAACGGAAGAAGGAACTTGCGGTGTTACGAGCACTTGGTACAACGCGTAAGCAATTGATGCACCTTATTACGAAAGAAGCGATGATCATTGGACTCTATGCGTCTAGTTTAGGGGTTTTGATTTCTTCTTTGAGTATTTTGATTGTTCTTCCAGGGTTGACGAAGAAGTTAACGATTCCGTTCTTATTGCCAAGTATGGGTAAGATTGTTGGAATTGGGTTGGTGTGTTTTGTGATTGGTACACTTACGGGTGTTGTGTCTTCCTATGTTGTGACGAAGAAGATTGCAAAACAAGAGATTTATCAAAGTCTAAGGGAGAGTGAATGATGTTGTTAAAGACCGATGTATTAACGAAGTCGTATGAGCGTGGGTCGCGAACCTTTCAGGCGGTAGATCATATTTCCTTCGCGATGGAGGAAGGTGACTTTACGATGATTATTGGAAAGTCTGGAAGTGGAAAATCGACGTTCATTAATATGCTTGTTGGGTTGGTTGAGCCAACGAGTGGTTCGATTGAATTTGATGGGATGAACATGTGGGAAGAAAGCGATGATGTAAGATCGAAGGTTCGTAACCAAAAGATTGGTTTCTTGCCACAAGGAATATCGGCGTTACCGCATTTGACGGTGCTTGAGAATGTGATGATTACGTATTATTTGCATAAAAGCGAAGGCGATGCGTATGGTAGAGCGATGGCGTATTTGGATTTGTTTGGGATTCAACATTTAGCGAATGAATATCCAAGAAACTTATCCGGAGGTGAGTTGCGTCGTGTCTTGCTTGCAAGGGCGATGATGAATCATCCGAAGTTGTTAATCGTTGATGAGCCGACATCGGATTTGGATCGAATTGCGACAAAACAAGTGATGGAACAGTTTAAACAACTGAATCAGGATGGAGTATCGATATTGATGGTGACACATGAATTGGATACGCTGTCCTATGCCGACCATATTTATAATTAATTGTAGGCGTATAAAGGAATTTGTACGTTTGTACTACCTGAATTGCTGGAAGTCCGTAAAGCAAAGAAAACCACAAAGGAAAGATGAAATAGGCTTAGACTTGAAGGTGGCGAAAGCAGAAAAAATTTCTTTGATTGCATAGGGGTAATTCCTACGTGTGGATGAATTGGAAATCAGCAGCGAAGCTTCGAAGAGAAGAACGTTCAACGACTATTCCGTAAGGAAGTACAGTGCGAGTGCATTGGAAGTGGGTAGCCCCGTAATGGGTGAAGATATAGTCTGTTCTTGTTTGAAAAAACAAGCTCTATGGCATAGAAGTAACGACTCTATGTAAACAAAAAGACGATGGATCAGGGTTGTTTAAAAGAAGGAAATACGTTACTGGATTGAGCGGTAAGTATAATCAAAAGAGTAAATTATAAAACTTAAAGATTGATTAATAATTGGATAAATTCAGATTAGCATACGATTTTGCTCAAATTAAAGTGAAAAGGATTGCACTATTATTTAATGATGGTGTGATTCTTTTATTTTGTATGCTCCAATTTATTGTTATCTGTATTTCAAAATGAATGGAATCAATCAATGAATTTCACTTATTGAATTTGGGGTGTATGAAGTAGGGAATTCAACTTGTGAATAATATAATTAAGTGATAATATTAAAGTGTATTTCGAAATACACTTTAATTTGAGAAAAGGAGGAAGTGCATGAAGAATATTAAGTTCTTATCTATTCTTTGTATTATGGCAGTTTCACTTAGTTTTCTCTCAGTGAATGCTTATAATGAGAAGTTAGAAGATCATCGGGTAATTTACAATTACTGGAGCCAAGGAAATCATTCGAAAATGTTTTGGACAGGTGTTGTAAATAAAGTGAATTACGACGAGTATAAGCCTTGTGTGGGACCTTATGGAAGCGAATACACATGCGGAACTGCTGCAAAATGTGGAGAATACCAAGAATACGGATGGTGGATTAACAACCAAAGATGGTCTAATAAGATTTGTCACGGGTTAGAAACTTCATATGGATCAGGATTGCAGTATTTTGTGACTGCACAGGCTAGTGCCGACGATTATTAAGGTGTAATTAGATATGAGAAAAAAGATACATATCGTTGTCTTTTTACTCTCAATCTTTATAACGATTGTAGCGACATTGATTTTTGATAGTGTCGCTACTTCTATTTCGTTTAATTCGTTAGACTATTGGACGAGTGAGAAGAGAGTTGAAAGTTATACGATTACAAGTGTAGTGAATGATGTTGATCCAGTAGTATTCCATGAGCGGTTGAATGAAATTGCGAAAAATAATCATTTAATTGTATTGAAAATGGATTTTGGGACTACGAATGAAGGATTAAGTACAGTTTCGTTATACGCAAGTGATAATGATACGTATTTGACTACTTATGGGATGCTTGAAAAAGGGAAAATTGATTTAAGTGACAAGACTCATTATTATACTTCAAGCGCTGAAGATCGCAGGTTTAAGCTTGTTGGTTTAGGTGGTTCGAATGACGCAATTACATCTATCGTTAACGATCCTTTGAACTATGGATTTTATAATTTCATCTGTCTAGATGGGGCGATGGAAGAAAATATAGCTTCGTTCAATGCGGAAATGAAAGAGAATTATCCGCAGTTTGAAATGTCATTATCATATGCAGTAAACCAAGCCTATGTGAAGCCGTTTCAGTTTATTAACACAGGAGCATTGACATATTACAAGAAGATGAAGTTTGCTATTTCGTTTGCATTAGTCATCTTATTATACATGAGCGTCTTTTTTGAGGCGAAAAAAGTATCAATATATAAAATAGAAGGCTATTCTGATTTGGAAATTTATTGGAATATGTTTTTGAAGCCATACTTAGTGGATGCCGTAGTTTTGATGGCGTTTGTTTTATTATGTGGTGCTATTTTTTATTGTGGTAGTGTAATCAGCTTGAAGTATTTCTTAATTGTGTTTGCAAGCCAATTTGCACAGGTTCATTGTATTTCGATTGTATATTCATTGCTTGTGCTTGGTATCATACAGCTGTTACCAATTAAGAACGGAATTCGGGGAAAAAATCATTTACAGCAGGTCTTTGTTAGTACGCTATTTGTGAAGTGTATGGTTGTCTTAGTGGCAATTCCATTGGTGGTTCCAGGAATTAAGAATATGTATTATATGGCTTTGATGGCTTCTAGATATAATGCTGTGAATCAAAAGCTTGCGAATATGTACCAGATTACAACGCAAATAGATTCACAATATCATCGAGAGATTGCGACACCGAAGTATATTGCAATCAAAGACCGATTGATTAATGAAGTGGAATTATCGATGTGTTCGAGCGGCTACTATATGGATGAGCATGGACAGGTTTATCCAGATATAAAGATGTATTTCTTGGATCAAGTAGAAGTTTGTAAACAGATGATGGATGCAAGCTTATTCAAAGAGGATGAGATTTATATCTTCCATCGCAAAGGATATCCATTTGACGAACAATTGTTTCAAGATTACGCAGATTTTTGCACATACCAAAAGCGTAATGTGAATGTTGTTGAATATGACCACCCAGTGTATTTGGATGGGTTAATACAATTATTGGTGAGTGACGAGATTGATTATGAAAATCCGGTTCTTTATATTCCCGTAGATGATCAGTTCCTCGGACAAATTCATTTTGGATTGTTTACGTTTGATGGATCTTTGACAGAAGCACAAAATTATCTAGATCGCGTGTTTATTGAAGGTGGATATGGGCATGTATTCCGTGTGGGAAGTTATGCCGGTAGTTATCGTTCATTATATAAGGTTCGATTTTTAGAGTACATGCATGATACCGTGTTGTGGTGTATTGTGATGATATCTTATGTGTTGCTTACGAGTATGTTGATTGATATTGACGCGAAAAATCATTATAAGAAATACTATATTTCTTATGTGGAAGGAGTAAATCCGGCACCGTTTATGATGTATGCGAAAAAGATATGCATTCCTACGATCATCGTGATTGCTATCTATTCCTTGCAACATCGAATAGATTTCGTGTGGAAGGATTTAGGTGTTTGGGTCGCTGTTTTCGGATCGATTGAAGTGTTGTTCTATTTAAAGTTTATACAACGGTTAGCGAAAGGAAGAGAAAAACATGGACGTGCAGATTAAAGATTTAAAAAAGTCCTTTGGCGACTTTGTGTTGTTTGATGGTTTGAATGTAACAATAGAAACAGGAAAGATTACTTGTATCTATGGTGCGAGCGGCTGTGGAAAAACGACTTTGTTAGACATGATTGGTCAGATTCAACCATTTGATTGTGGTTCAATTCTTTATGATGGACATGCAATTCGCAATAAGAAGGAACGGAAGAAATTCTTGCAAAAGGATGTTGGATTTATCTTTCAAGATTATGGCTTAATTGAAAATGATACCGTGAAAGATAATTTACAGCTCATGCATTGTGCAAAGACAGATCAAGAGTTTACAAGAAAGGCGAAAAAGATTTTGAAACAGTTGAACTTGGATGAATCATATTTGAAACGTAAAGTATACGGTCTTTCTGGTGGTGAGCAACAAAGAGTAACAATTGCTAAGATTTTATTGAAACATCCATCCATGATTTTAGCGGATGAACCTACTGCATCTTTGGATGAAGACAATAAGAAAATCGTTTTGCGTTTCTTGCGTTCTTATTGTGACGAAGGCAACACTGTTGTGATTGTGAGTCATGAAAAGGAAATTGTTGAGTTTGCGGATGTATGTATTGATTTAGAGGATTTAAAAACAAGATGAGACACTTAAAAAGCCATGACGAGAGGTCATGACTTTTTAGTTAAGATGTAATCTTTGATTGGTTTAAAGGCAGAAGGAATGGCGATGGTGTTGAGGTCCTTATAAGATAGGATGAGGCTATTTTCTTGTAGAAGAGGTGTTAGGTCCTTGACTTCTATTTCATAGACATCCATATGCCATTCGATGTGTGAGAAGATGTGTTTGTAGGTGAATGCTTTTTGCATAGAGAGGATGGTTAGGCTGTTGAGTTGTTGTTTTAGTTTTTTTGGGGATTGTTTTTCATCGATTCCATAGAATTCATAAAGATTCGCAAGAAGGCCGGTTGGCTTTCTTTTTTGAATGTAGTAGTTGTCATCTTGTTTTAGAATCAGGACGGTTCGTTTTTGGATGGTGCGGCGTTTGCTTGGTGAGCGGTATGGGATGCGGTTTGTGGTTTGTGTTTGGTAAGCTTTGCATGATTTGTTGAGAGGGCAGTTTTGGCAGTTTGGAGTGCCATTTGGTACACAAATTAAGGCACCTAGTTCCATGAGTGATTGGGTTAGCGTGCTATAGGCGTTTGTGTCTTTCTTTAATAGGAAGGTTTCGTTTTGTTGGTAGAAGGTATTGAGTACGTCTTCGAATTGTGTTCTTGTGTAGGGGTCTTTGATGTCGTGTTCATAGGCAAATAGGCGGGCGAGTACGCGTAGAACATTGCCATCTACGGCGGCGATTGGTTGGTTGTAGGCAATACTGGCGATGGCACCTGCAGTATATGGGCCAATGCCTGGTAGGCTGAGTAGGTCTTTGTGGTTGTTTGGTAGGGTTGCTTGGTGGTTGTTAGTGAGTTCGATGGCGCATTTTTTGAGGTTTCTAGCACGGTTGTAATAGCCAAGTCCTTCCCAGAGTTTCATGAGTTTGTCATCATCGATTTCACTGAGTTCTTTGATGGTTGGAACTTCTTGTTTGAAGGCGATGAATTTCTCTTTGACTGCTTCTACCCGTGTTTGTTGTAACATGATTTCAGAGAGGTAGACATCATAGGCATTATTGGTGTCGCGCCATGGGAGGCTTCGTTTGTTTTGGTAGTACCAATCCATTAAAGGGATGGCGTGTTCTTTCGTAAATTTCATAATTCCATTGTAACAAGGAAATGAGTTGTGGTTGGTGGTTTTGCTCAAAAGAAAAAGGCTTGCGGTGTACAAGCCTTTGTTTGTTAGAGAAGATCGGTATCGATTTCTTCTTCCTCAATGACTTCTTTGGCAAGCATGTTGTTTACTAGGATTCCTAGAATCAAGGCACATGCGACGGATGTGATGGTCACATTTCCAAAGTTTAGAGTCATATTTCCGATACCTGCAATAAGGATTGCGGATACGACGAAGAGGTTTCGGTTTTGATCAAGTGGTACGTTTTGAATCATCTTTAGACCAGATACGGCGATGAATCCGTAAAGGGCCATACATACACCACCCATTACACAGGATGGGATGGTTGTAATAAAGGCGATGACTGGGGCTAGGAAGGATAGTAGGATACATTCGATTGCGGCTGTCACAATGGTCGCAACGGATGCGTTTCTTGTAATAGCTACACAAGCAACGGATTCTCCGTAAGTTGTGTTTGGACATCCTCCAAATAGAGCGCCAACGATGGATCCAATACCATCACCTAGAAGTGTTTTATCAAGACCTGGATCGGTTAGTAGGTCTTTGTTTATAACGCTCGAAATGTTTTTGTGGTCAGCGATATGTTCGGCGAAGACGACAAAGGATACGGGAATGTAGGCAACGGCGATGGTTGTAATGTAGGTGGCGTCTAGTTCTTTTACACCAGCAAATGCTTTTGGGAATGTGAAGTCTGGTACTTGGAAGAAGGTTTGTAGGGTGACACCATTTGTGGTTAAGGCTTCAATGGCGCTGAAGTTGATAATTTGTAGATATGGGTTATTTGTTTTAAAGCCGATGACGGTGAAGATTGCAGCGGCTGTATAGCCGGCTAGGATTCCGATAATGAAGGGAATCATTTTGGCTTTCTTCGATCCGTAGGTACTTACTAACATCGTTGTGAATAAGGCAATTAAACCACAAAGAACAGCGATGTTTGTTTTTTCGTTTGTAACAGATGAAACAGATAAGTTGTGAATGGCAGATCCTGCAAGGGATAAACCGATAATGGATACGGTTGGGCCAATGACAACTGGGGGCATTAGTTTGTTAATCCAATCCACACCGACCTTGCGGACGATGAGGGCGATAATGACATAGGTTAAACCTGCAAAGGTTACGCCTAATAAAAGACCGGCATATCCTGCTTGAAGCGATACTGCTCCAGCGAAGCCGGCGATCATGGATCCAATAAATGCAAAAGAAGAACCCAAAAATACAGGGCTCTTCTTATTGGTGATTAAAATGTAAGTAAGGGTACCGAGTCCTGCTCCGAATAGTGCTGCGGCAGTTGACATTTCGTTTCCAACGATTAAAGGAACAGCGATGGTCGCAGCCATAATAGCGAGTACTTGTTGGAAACCGAAAAGAATCAATTGCTTGAAAGTTGGTCGATCTTGAACATCATAAACTAATCTCATATTTACCTCCTTAGTTTCAGTGTTTCTACACTTTCGCATGCAAGTATAGCAAAACAGAAGTTGGATTGCTATAATTATTTCAAAAAATTTTGGAGGATTTAACGTATGGTGGAAAACGGGTTTACGACACGGGATTATATAAGATGGAGAGGTGACGTTTCGTTTTCGAAGGATCCTTTTAATAGTGTGGATAATTTGATTTTGAGTGAGCTTTGTTATCTGGATTTTCAAGAAGTCATTGATCAAAACAAGAAACGGACGCATATGCGTTTGAAGGATTGTTTGCAAAGTGGAAAAGTGCAGGCGATTCATGATGGCTTGATGTTTCGCGAATCGAGAATGGAGTGTTTTACACTAGCGGCACAAAGTGAGCGCTTTGGAAATATTGAAGTTTGTAATTATGTAGATCTTTTTGATGAAGAAGCGGGCATGCAGTTTGCCATGATGGAGTTTCGTTTGGATGCCTTTCATTCCTACATTGCGTATCGAGGGACGGATAATAGCATTTTAGGGTGGAAAGAAGACTTTATGATTAGCTTTACGAAGACCAATGCGCAGGTAATGGCAGCGAAGTATTTGGAAGATGTGATTGGTGATTTTGGCTTCCGGAAGTATTTTGTGGGAGGTCATTCCAAGGGTGCGAATTTGGCTTTGATTGCTTGTTCAAAACTATCTAAGAAGAAACAAGATCGGATTGTGTCGGTGTTTGATAACGATGGGCCTGGTATTTGTAAAGATGTCATTGATTTATCGATTGTTGATCCAATCTTTGATCGGGTGGTCGCGATTCAACCAGAGTATTGTGTGGTTGGTCGTTTGTTTGATATGCATTTTCCGAATACTACGATTGTTAAGAGTTGGCGTAGTGGCACCAATCAACATGATATTGGCTCTTGGCTAGTTGAAGATCCGCATCATTTGCTTGTCAGTTTGGAACATGATCCTGGGTCTACTTGGATGGCAAAGGTGTTTAATGAGTGGTGTTTTCAATTGAAGGAAGAAGATCGTAGAGCTTTTGTGGAGGAGTTTTTTGATAGCTTGCTTGCAACGGGAGCGAAGGATTTTGATCAGTTGGAAGAAAATCGCTATGAAGGGGTGTTGAAGGCGCTATTGAAAACGAGTCCGAATGTGAAGGATGCTGGGTGGTTACTACCAAAAACGGCGATGCAGATTGGGGTTAAGATGATGCAAGATTCCTTCCATGAGGGAATTGGTTCAAAGCGTAAGAAGCGTAAAGGGGAACTATAATGGAGCGTTATTATAGTTTTCCTAGGTTTTGTAAAGATACCTTTCAACATAAGTTGTTTAAAGTGCCACTTGATGCAGGGTTTACGTGTCCAAATCGAGACGGGACAAATGGTAAGCGTGGTTGTATTTTCTGTAGTGAAGGTGGTTCGGGTGATTTTGCCTATCCGTATCATGGGCAAGAGTTAGAGTTTGATACGATTCCATATATCAATCATTCACTAGAGGCAAGAGGTAATTACATTGGCTATTTTCAAGCCTATACGAATACGTATGGAACAAAGGAACATTTGTATTTCTTGTATGATTCTTGTTTGAAACAAGAAGAGATTCGGGGAATATCAATAGGGACACGAGCAGATTGTGTTGGCGATGATGTCATTGCGGTATTAAAAGAGCTAAAGGAAAAGTATCCAAAGAAGTTTATTTGGGTAGAACTTGGTTTACAGACCAAACATGAAAAGACGGCAAGATGGATGCGAAGAGGCTATCCATTAGAAGTGTTTACGGATACGGTTGAGCGGTTGAAAGCGATTGGTGTACCGGTGATTGTGCATGTGATTCTAGGTTTGTATGGTGAAGGGAAGAAGGAAGTTGTTGAAACGATTTCTTACTTGAACAAGCTTGGTGTAAGTGGTGTGAAGTTACAGTTGTTACATGTATTGGAGAATACGGATTTAGCGACGTTTTATCGCAATGCGAAGATGGATGTGTTGAGTTATGATGAATACATTGATTTGTTAGTAGAATGTATTGCGCATTTGGATCCTTCGATTGTGATTCATCGATTGACAGGGGATGGACCAAAGGAGTTGTTAGTAGCTCCGACGTGGTCTTTGAATAAACGTAAGGTGATGAATGAATTGAATCATCGCTTAAAGGAATTAAATATTGTGCAAGGTTGCAAGATGGATGGTGAGATATGGAACGATTAACGATGTTTTTTGACATGATTGGGACGATTGCGTTTGCGATTTCCGGGGCGATGGTTGGTATTCGGAAACGGACGGATTTGTTTGGTGTATGTGCGCTTGGAATTGTGACGGCTACAGGTGGCGGTGTGATTCGCGATATGATTTTAGGGATTAATCCACCGACGAGTTTTAAAGAGCCGATTTATGTGATGAGTGCGTTTGTGAGTTCGTTGGCGGTGTTTGCGTTTTTTGCGCTGAAGTTGCACCAGGGGCATCAGTTTACACGACGTGATTATCGGAAGATGCTTTTGTATATGGATTCGATTGGTTTAGGTAGTTTTACGGTGGCGGGTGTTCGTACGGCGTTTTTTGCGTTTGATCATCATTACTGGTTTACTTGTTTGTTTTGTGGTGTTGTGACTGGTGTAGGTGGTGGTTTATTGCGTGATATTTTTGTGGATACCTTGCCGGATATTTTCTATAAGTATATTTATGCGGTGGCTTCGTTGTTTGGGGCGATTCTTTCCTATTTGTTGTTTTTCTATGGGTTTGATAAGTTAGCGATTTGGGTTCCGATTGTGGCGACGTTTGTGTTGCGTATGCTAGCTAGTAAGTATAAATGGGAGTTACCGAAGGTTACTGACTTTGACGATTCGAGTGAAAGTGAAGTCGTGTTCCATCAAAACGTGTGATAAATTGATGGTTTTGTACAAGTTATTTTGTCTTGAATGCCTTTCTTTATTCTGTTACATTTAACATGAACCTGTTGGGGTTTAAATGGATACGGAGGCCGTTTTTCAAATGACTTTAGAAGCGCTTCATTTACAGGACATATTAGGTGGGTTTGGCCTATTTATGTTTGGCATTACCTATATGGGAGATGGGTTAAAGCAAGCAGCTGGTGATAAGCTGCGTGATTATATTGATAAATATACGAAAAATCCTTTCTCGGCATTCCTTATTGGTATTGTGATTACGGTTGTTATGCAATCGAGTTCAGCATCGACAGCAGTTACGATTGGTTTGGTTCGTGCAAGTCTTATGACTCTTGAACAAGCTGCGGGAATTATTGTTGGTGCAAACGTTGGTTCAACGATTACATCGTTCTTGATTTCGTTGAATATTGGGAAGTATACAATGTTTGTGATCTTCCTTGGGGCGATGTTTATTGCCTTTTCGAAAGCAAGAAAATTGCGTTATGCAGGGGATGTATTGTTTGGGTTTGGACTGATGTTCTTTGGTTTGAACTTTATGGGCGATGCCTTGTCTGGGTTGAAAGATTTGCCTGAGTTTGCAGGATTTGCAATGACGATGAGTAATTCACCGTTCTTGTCGATGGTAGCTGGGGCGATTATGACGGCGTTGGTACAAGCTTCTTCGGCAACGATTGGTGTTGTGCAGAAGATGTATCAAGGTGGGGCTCTTAGCTTTACGGCGGTTCTTCCGTTTGTGTTTGGTGCAAATATTGGTACGACGATTACAGGTATTTTTGCCTCGGTTGGAGGATCTACTGCATCCAAGCGTACAGCAGCGATTCATACGATGTTTAACGTTGTAGGAACGACTGTTGGCATGTTGTTACTGAAGCCGTATTCGGCGTTTATTAAGGCGTTAACGGCAAATATGAATTTGAATCCGATGATGGAGATTGCCTTTGCGCATATTATATTTAACTCGTTAGCTGCACTTTGTTTCTTCCCATTCTTGAAGCAGATTTGTGCATTGATCAAGCGGGTGATTTCGGGTACTGAAACAAAGCGTCGGACGTTGGATATTCCAGAATTGGATCCAACCCTTGCAAGATCACTTCCATCTGCTGCGATTACCGCTGGTATTCGTGCGGTTGAGCAAATGGGGCTTGCGGTAAAGGATGACGTTGTTGAGTGTAATCAGTTCTTGTATAAGATGGATGATATGGAAATCTTTGAGTCCTTGAAACAGAATGAAACGGATATCAACCGTTTGGATACGAAGATTACAACGTACTTTATTCAAGTATCTCGTTCGCAGAATTTATCGATTCAGGATGAAAACGATATTCGTATGAATCTTGAGGTGATTAAGAACTTAGAACGTATTGGGGACTTGAATATGAATGTCTCAGAATTCTTTGTGATGGTAAGTGAACGCAATGAAACGTTCTCAGAAGAAGCACAAAGAGATATCAATAAGATGTTTACGGTATTCAATGAGATGTTTAATTTGACGATGGATATCTATGCGACAAAGTCTTTGGAAAAGGCAGATCAATTAACTGCTTTGGAACAAGAGTTAGACCATTTGGAATATACATTGCGTCAAGATCACTTCTTGCGGATGTCGATGTCTGGTTGTACTTCAGCAATTGGGGCTTCGGTATACTGTGACATTCTTGCCAACTTAGAGCGTATGGGTGACCATACTTGCAATATTCTAAGAGCGGTAAGAGAGTCATTGGAAGTTGAAAGTAGTAAAATTAGTTAAGATGGAAGCACTTAGGAAACTAGGTGCTTTTTGATAGGAGAGAGTGGCATGGATGGTTTGTTTTTGTATTTGCTAGTTTTGAATGTGATTGGGTTTGTGATGTTTGGTGTGGATAAGTTTAAGGCGAAAAAAGATTTGTGGCGTATTAGTGAGAAGGCACTCTTTGGGGTTGCGTTATGTGGTGGTGTCGTTGGTGCGATGGTTGGGATGCATGTGTTTCGGCATAAGACCAAGCATACCTCGTTTGTCATCGGCATGCCTTGTATTCTTGTGTTGTGGATTGTGCTTTTGGTGTATTTGGAGATGCAGTTGGCGTAATCACATGATTTAACATATTCTTGCCAAATTTGTTTGATATAGGTTTGATACTATATACATGCAAGGGAGATAAGCCCTTGTGGTAACGTTGGATTTCCCCCTTTTTAACCGACGTTAATCATTCCCCCTTTAAAATGAATCTAGAAATAAGCCCGTTAGGGTTTTTTCTTTTGTAGGCACCTTGGTTGGTGCTTTTTATATTATTTCTATGTTTCATCGGTTTTAGCTATACCAAAAATAGGACAAGTGTGCTAGAATATACACAAAGAGAGGGTGGTGTAAGATGCGTTTTATTCAATTAGCAGATTTACATTTAGGTCGTAAGATGAATGGATTTTCATTGATTGAAGACCAACAAGAAGTATTAGATC
>JAHHRC010000060.1 GCA_020026035.1 Erysipelotrichaceae bacterium
AGTGATCGATTTGATATCTATGCTTTTTCACTAAGTAATCCAAACGATGAATTGTCGTTTGAAGAAGTAGATGAAGATCTATTTACCTTGTACGATCAGTATTGGCAATACCATATTTCAAAGGCCGCTGAAACGCATCAAGAAGTAGCGGTTGTATCACGTAACTTAGAAGATATGATGCAATTGCAAGATACGGTATACAAACAGTTTCAAAATGGCAGTGAACGAAAATTGTATGTCTATAATAAGGATTTGAATCAAGGTTATTGCTTGATCTTTACGATTTAATTTTAAAAGGACGTATTTGGTTGGTACGTCCTTTTTGCTTACTTCGTGAGTAGGGTGTGAATGTCTTCAAGATTTGTAATGTTAGAATCGTTGAAGGTGATTTCAATGGCATCGGATTCGTCAAAGCGAGGGATGACATGGAAGTGTAAATGGTCTACTGTTTGACCGGCTGCTTCTTTGCAGTTGGTTAGGATGTTTACACCGTTGGCATTTGTTTTTGACACAATTGTTTGTGCAAGGTGTTTTGAAGCAACCATTAGATTCTTCGCGGTTTCATCATCTGCTTCTAGGATATTTGCGACATGTCTTTTTGGCATGAGTATGCAATGACCTTTGGTGACTTGCGAGATGTCTAGAATGCCTAGAACGTTTTCATCTTCATAGACTTTATAGCTTGGAATCTCACCATTTATAATTGAACAAAAAATACACATAAGATATCTCCTTTACGTAGTTCCATTATACCAAAGAAAAAAGAGACCGAAGTCTCTTTTGTGATTACTTTTCTTCCTTGATGTCTTGTACCAATAGGTTTGGTTGGTTTTGTTTCAAGGCATTGTATAGCGTAATGTCGTATACGTGGAAGTTGTACTTCTTGAAGTAGTATTCATTGACTTCCATTGTGAACGCTGGGTTGTTTGATACGAAGGCTACGAATTCATCCTTGAAGGATGCGACATCCTTTGAATCTACTTTTACAACGTTAAACATGGAACCAGATTCATCTTGAACAACTGTGAAGCCATCGCTTTCACTCATGGAACGAAGAGCTGCAAGTGTTAATGCGTCATACTTGTATGTATCAAGTGTAACGATTTCGGAATTGCCACGAGTTGTGGCTTCGTACTTTTCACTAGCTTCAAGTGGTGTTAGGGAACCATCGTTCAATCCTGCAAGAGCTGCGTTAGCGTCTTCTTCATTTGCGAAGGATAGAACAGTTACCATCATAGGATCATATTGTTTCACGAGTTCATCGAAGTTTTCATCCACATAGATCTTATTGAGTTCATGTGTTTTGATCATTGGCAAGATGTAATCCTGCATGTAATCTTCTTCGTTTGTATTCATTTGTTTTAGAATCGTTTCGAAGCCTTCGCCATAGATTTGTTTTAGGTTTTCTAATTCACTCTTGGCTTGGTTTTTGATTTCTTCAGTTTCTTCTACTTCTTTTGATGTAACGGTCTTAAGGGCATTTGTGACTGCAACTTGTGAGCCAATGGATGCGCTTAATACTGTGTTTACATCATTCTTTGTGATTGTTTTAGAACCGACTGTTAGAATTGGTTCTTTTGGATTTGATACGTTTGCTTTTGCATCTTCACAGCCACTCAAGCTGAATACAAGAAGGAATGATGCAAGTGCTGTTACTAATTTTTTCATTGCGTTTTCTCCTTATTCTTCTTCCTGAGCTTCTGCTTCTTCAAGTTCTTGAAGTTCTTCATCTGCTAAATCTTCTTCGTTTTCTGCGATTTCTTCTTCGACAACTGGTGTTTCTTCAACGAGACCTAAAGCTGTTTTCAATAGCGTTTCGAGTTCTTCATTGCCATGGAAGTCCATACCAAGTTCTTCTGCTTTTTCATATAGCGCTTTATTAACGTATGTGTTCATTACAGAAATGTATGGGTGGCTCTTTTCGTTTTCATCGCCATGTTCCTTTTGGAAGGCTTCTAGGGTTTCTGGGGTTGACGCATTGTTTTTAATGCGGAACCATCCGAAGTTTGTAGAGTGTACCCATTCACTTACTTGTCCTTCTTCTAATGCAAGAGCGGCATGTAAGAAGTCTAAGTCTAAGTTATTTGTGTTGTTATCAACAAGACCTAAGATTCCACCATTTGGAGCAGAACTTGGATCGTCTGAGAATTCCTTCGCGATTTCTGCGAAGTCTTTTCCTTCCGCGATTGCCGCATCAACGGCGTCCATTTTTTCTTGTTCCTGTGTTGTTGGATCTTGGGTTGGATCTTCAGCCTTAATAAGAAGGTAAGATACAGCACGAATGTTTAATTCATCAAAGTGTTTGTTGATGTATTGTTCAGTGATTTCTCTTTCCTTCACATTGTTTAATGCCCATTCTTCTAGGGCGTTTTTGGAAGTGTAACCCATAGCCGCAACTTGTGTCTTTAAGACATCCTTATAATTACCTGGATATTGGCTTGCGAACTGTTGTTCCACCATGGATGCTTGTTTCTTAGCATCTTCCTTTAATTCTTCTGTTGTTTCAATTGCTTGTGAAGCTACTTCTTTACGGAAGAGTGGGACGATGGATGTTTGTCCTACCTTGTAAAGTTCGTCATAGAATGCATCGGCATCGACGTTTTCGTCTGCGATTGCATACACAACTGGCTTGCCACCAACTTTTTTACCTTTTAGTACGTCTTTGTTGGATTCTTTTACGTAGTATCCAATCATGCATACGAAGGCAATTGCGATAATTGTGACAAACTTATTTTCTTTTAGAAACTTTGTCATATTTCCTCCTATAAAAATCTTCATTATTATACGTTAGGTATACAAAGTTTGCAATTTTTAACGTTTTGTACGAAAATATTGAGATGTCATTGCGACTGTTAAGAATTTGTAAATATGCCTAAGAATATCATGGATATGAGGTGTAAATCACCACTTTTAAATGTCTTGTGGTATACTTGCAAAAGGAGTGAAAGGTGAAAGAATTATGAAGAGTCTTGAAATTAAAGACCTCCATGTAAGCGTGGAGGGGAAACACATATTAAAAGGCGTGAATTTAACAATTAAGGAAAATGAAGTACACGCGTTAATGGGGCCAAACGGAAATGGAAAATCTACTCTATTTGCGACAATTATGGGCCATCCAAAATATATCGTTACACAAGGATCCATCCTATTAGATGGACAGGATGTACTAGCTATGAGCGTCGATGAACGTTCGCGTGCTGGTTTGTTCTTAGCAATGCAATACCCACAAGAAATTCCAGGGGTTACAAACTCGGATTTCTTGCGTGCAGCTATGAATGTACGTCGTGAATCACCAATTCCACTATTTACATTCATCAAAGAAATGGAAAAGACGATTGAAGATCTACAAATGAAAGAAGATTTAGCGCACCGTTTCTTGAATGAAGGGTTCTCGGGTGGTGAAAAGAAGCGTAATGAAATCGTGCAAATGGAATTGCTAAAGCCAGCATTCTCAATGCTTGATGAAGTTGACTCAGGTTTAGACGTAGATGCGTTGCATATCGTTGCCAATGCCATTAACAAAATGCGTCAAGAAACAAAGATGAGTTTGCTTGTGATTTCTCACTATGAACGTTTCTATGAATTGATTGAACCAGAATTTACACACGTTTTAGTCGATGGAAAGATCGTTCTTGAAGGTGGTAAGGAATTAGCCGAAAAGATCGATGCTGAAGGGTATGATTGGATTTATAAGGAATACAATGTACAACCTGCAAGTGTTGTGGAAGAAAATAAAACTCCAATTAGTCTTGGAAGCTGTGCGGTGAGAAAGGCTACGGAACAAAAATAATGGCTCACGTGATTCGTAAGTCCGTTGATATTAAACTTCCTAGTGGTTACAGTGAATATTTGATCGACACACCGCGCGATCTAGATCTTACTTTGGTGGCGGATACAAATGCGCAAGCCTATATTCGTATTGTGAATAGTGGGCATGTGCGTCTTCGTACCTTTACATCAAACGGGGAAGTCACATATTTGATTTGGAATGCCAAAGAAGACGCATTGCAAATTGAAGAAAATCATCAAGTTGGAACAAATGGCCGTTTAAAGATTGCCTATGGAGAAATCAACCAAGCAGACACAAATCGTCATAGCTATGTTGGTCTAAGTGCAAACGGGGCAATGGCCGATGTAAGCAGTGCTAGCTTAGTCGCAAATCAAAAAGACTTTGATTTAAGCGTTGTCTCATTAGCTCCACATACAAGTGGAACAATGTCAAACTATGCCGTTGTCTTAGAACATGGAAAGTATGCCATGAAGGCTACTGGTTCGATTATTAAGGGTGCCTATGCATCAAAGTCACACCAAACATCTCGTGCATTGTGTTTTGATCAGAAACAAACATCGATGATTGAACCAAATCTATTGATCGATGAAATGGATGTAGAAGCATCCCATGCTACTTCGGTTGGTAGAGTCAACGAAGAACAGTTGTACTACATGCAATCAAGAGGTCTAACAACAAGACAATGTACAGCCCTTATTTCCGCTGGGTATTTATTACCGGTTGCCGAAGTCATTGATGATGAAAAACTAAAACAAACCTTAAAAGAAGAATTAGAAGGAAAGATTGAAGAATTATGTTCGATGTAGAAAGCATTCGTAAAGATTTCCCAATGATTCAAAACCATAAAGACGTTGTGTACTTTGACAATGGGGCAACGACCTTTAAACCAAAACAAGTCATGGATGCGATGATGCATTTCTATGAATATGGTACAAGCAATATTCATCGTGGCGATTATCCTTTAGCAGTAAACGCAGATAAAGCCTACGATGAAGTACGTAAGATTATGGCGAAATTCATTCACTGTAATGAAAATGAAATTGTCTATACAGCTGGTGCTACGGCTGGGTTAAACCAAGTTGCCTATGGACTTATGCATAGCTTCTTACAAAAGGGTGATACCGTCTTACTAACAAAGGCAGAACATGCCGCAAATGTATTACCTTGGTTTCATTTAAAGGAAGAATATGGCATTGAAATTGCCTATATTCCTGTCGATGAACAAGGACGCATTATCCTTGAAGAAGTCGAAGGCATGTTTGATGAAACCGTAAAGGTTGTATCCATTGCCCATGTAACAAATGTGTTAGGTAGTGTTCAACCAGTCAAAGAAATTGCTCGAATTGCCCATAATCATGGCGCGTTGATGGTTGTCGATGCGGCACAATCGGTTCCGCATATGAAGGTCGATGTACAAGACTTGGATTGTGACTTTATGTGTTTTTCTGCGCATAAAATGTGTGGTCCAAGTGGTGTCGGTGTCTTGTATGGTAAGTATGACTTACTTGAAAAAATGCCACCGATGTTAGTTGGTGGTGGTATGAATTCAAGATTCCAATCCGTTGGTACAGTGCAATTAAAGCATGCGCCAATTAAGTTTGAAGCAGGTACACCAAACATTGAAGGGGTCATTGGTATGGGGGCAGCTGCTGAATACTTAATGGCAATTGGTATGGACAACATTCATGCCTATGAAGTGGAATTGCGTAATTACTTCAAGAATCAAATCTTGAAGTTAGACAATATTGAATTATTAAACAAGGACAATGAAGGAGCACCGATTACCTTTAATGGGAAAGGTGTCTTTGCCCAAGATGGTGCAGCATATCTTGCAACCCGTGGGATTGCGGTACGCTCTGGGAATCATTGTGCGAAGTTGTTGCATGAAATTATTGGGACCGATGGGACGATTCGTGCAGCGTTGAATTTTTATAACACAAAAGAAGAAGTGGATCGTTTTATTGAAGCGGCAAAAGATATTTCCGTTGAAAATGCGATTGGCATATTCTTTTAACGGAGGGTAAAGTATGGGAAAGAATAGTTTATTAAATGATCCTATGGTGTTGCGTGAGTTGATCATGGACCACTATAAATACCCACACAATCATGGCTTAAAGAAGTGTGATGCCTATTGTTCGTGTCATCTAGCAGCCGATTCTTGTATTGACGATATCACCGTTGAAACCAAGATTGAAGATGGAAAGATTCAAGACGTTCGCTTTGATGGCGAAGCTTGTACCATTTCTACGGCTTCTACAAGTATGCTATCAGACCTATTGATGGGAAAGACAGTCGAACAAGCAAAAATCATCATGCAGAATTATTACGATATGCTGGATGGCAAAGAGTATGATGAAGATATTTTAGAAGAAGCAGTTGCGATGAAGAATGTATACAAACAAGCGAATCGTATTAACTGCGCATTGATTGGTTGGCGTGCTTTAAACCAACTCATCGAAGAAAGTGAGGCCAAGGAAGATGGAAAACACGAATAAAGAAGTCTTAAAAGCCCAAGATGAGTACCAATATGGTTTCAAAGATGAAGACGTATCGGTATTTAAAACAAAACGTGGTTTAACAGAAGAAATCGTGCGTGAAATCTCACGTATTAAAGAAGAACCGGAATGGATGTTGCAATTCCGTTTAGATGCATATCATAAGTTTGTTGAAAGAGAGATGCCAACTTGGGGTCCAGATCTTTCAACGGTAGACTTTGATGAATACATTTACTACATCAAACCTGCTAAGAAACAATCTGCCGACTGGGAAGATGTTCCAGATACGATTAAGGATACCTTTGATCGTTTGGGAATTCCGGAAGCGGAAAAGAAGTTCTTAGCTGGTGTTACAACCCAGTATGAATCCGAAGTTGTGTATCACAACATGTTGGATGAAGTACAAGAAAAGGGCGTTATTTTCTTAGATACCGACTCGGCATTGAAGTATTGCCCAGAGTTATTTAAGAAGTATTTCTCCAAATGTGTACCTGCAACTGACAACAAGTTTGCTTGTTTGAATTCAGCAGTATGGTCTGGTGGTAGCTTTATCTACGTACCAGAAGGCGTGGAATTAGAGAAGCCACTACAATCCTATTTCCGTATCAATACCGAACAAATGGGACAGTTTGAACGTACGTTGATCATTTGTGACAAGGGTTCAAAGCTAAACTATGTTGAAGGATGTACAGCACCTGTGTATTCGAAGGACTCCCTTCACGCAGCGGTTGTTGAAGTGTTTGTCGAAGAAGGTGCATCCGTACGGTATTCAAGTGTACAAAACTGGTCTAAGAATATCTTAAACTTAGCCACAAAGAGAGCTCGTGTTGAAGCACATGGCTTAATGGAATGGGTCGATGGTAACATCGGTTCCCGCATTAACATGAAGTATCCAGCCTGTGTATTAGCAGGGGAATATGCCCGTGCGCAATGTATTTCGATTGCCGTTGCAGGCGAAGGTCAAGTGCAGGATAGTGGGGCAAAGATGTATCACTTAGCTCCATATACTTCTTCAAATATTATTTCAAAGTCGATTTCTCACAATGGTGGTGTATCCAACTACCGTGGGGAAGTGTTCCATGGACCACGTGCTGACTTTGCAAAGACGAAGGTTGAATGTGATACTCTAATCTTAGATGAAAAGAGTTCCTCAGACACCTATCCTACGAATATTGGTAAAAACAATACTTCAACAATTGAACACGAAGCGACTGTTTCAAAAGTATCCGAAGCACAGTTGTTCTACTTGATGAGTCGTGGATTAACCGAAGCACAAGCGACGGAAATGATTGTCATGGGATTCATTGAACCATTCACAAGAGAATTACCAATGGAATATGCGGTTGAGTTGAATCAATTGATGAAACTTGACATGAGCGGATCTGTTGGATAAGGAAAAAGCCCGCTTTGGGCTTTTTTATTGGTTGCATAAAGATTGCTTTAAACTGCTTACAATCCTACAATACAACTAGGAGGAATTGGTATGGAGATTAGTTCACTATTTAAATTGAGTTATGGATTGTATGTCTTAGCAGCACATGAAGATGGCTTTGATAATGCATGTATTATCAATACGGCCATGCAAGTAACCGATACACCATTACGGATGATTGTCGTTGTAAACAAGGGTAACAAGACCTATGA
>JAHHRC010000061.1 GCA_020026035.1 Erysipelotrichaceae bacterium
CTTGAATCTCATAATCCGCCTTATGCCCATCCTGTCCTTCTGCCTTATGCGTCTCATAATAATTAAGGCCTAAGTCTTTAAAATATTCAGGCAATGTATATTGCCAATTCAATCTGTCCGTTATGGACTCGTTTTCCCTAAATTTAAATCTTACACTAACTTGAAGCTTATCATTTGGTTCTAATTCAATTAGTTCATCAATAGGTTGGTCATTGTGACAAATAACAACTTCCATTCCCCCATCAAGAACCGTGTTCATATCCAAATATTGGACATTACTTTCTTCATTCGCCCAAATCCGAATTGGACATAAAGATAAAACACATAAAACACACATTACTACCGCGAATAATCTTCGTCGTTCGATCATAGTTCTCCCCCTTATACTATTCAAAATGCAAACAGTGTCACGATTGTATTACGCGAAAAATCATATTACAAGCACATTACATGATAAATATGCATATTTTCGAATATTCGTGACAGGGTATAACATCAACTTTACTTAACGAACTTTGATAGAAATTTAACTTAACAAAGCAATAAAAAAAGAGATAGACCAAACGCCTATCTCTTCTACACTATTCTACTCGTGTACCAGGTTCTAAATCATTCACCTCAGCAACACCAACTTTATCAATGTCCTTACCGGCAAGAATCATACCCTCAGAAAGAACACCACGAATCTTAACTGGCTTTAGGTTACATACAACAATAACCGACTTACCAATCATTTGACCAGATGTATAGGAATTCGCAATTCCCGATACAATCTGTCTTACATCCCCATCACCTAAATCAATGGTTTCAACCAATAAGGAATCTGCATTTGGATGCTTCGAACAAGTAATAACCTTACCAACACGCATTTCAATCTTCTTAAAATCTTCAAACTCAATCGTTGGCAAGCTTACACGTGCTTCTTTCTTCTTTTCCACACGCTTTTCAACCTTAGGAGCTTCTACTTTTTCTTCTTCCTTCGCCTTTGGTTGCATTGCTTCAACCTTTGCCATCACTTCTTTTTCATCCAAACGTTGGAATAAGATTTCTGGCTTCTCAACAACCTTTTGATCCACTTCTAATAGACCAAAGCTTGCAACAGAATCATAATCACGCATCTTTGTATTCAAGTCATCTAAGATCTTCTCAGCAGTTGCTGGTAAGAATGGCTTCAATAATACAGCCGCAATACGAATACCTTCCAATAGGTTATAAAGCACAGTTGCAAGTCTTGTGGACATTTCAGGATCCTTCGCAAGAATCCAAGGAGTTGTTTCATCAATGTACTTATTGCAACGCTCTAATAGAGAAAGAATCTCATTGATCGCATCGGCAACACGTAGCTCGTTCATCTTTTCTTCAACACGAACAACGGTATCCATTGCCTTCTTCTTAAGATCCGCATCAAATTCCCCATCCACTTGTGGATTCGTAATGACACCATTGAAGTACTTATTCTGCATCGAAATCGTACGATTCACTAAGTTTCCTAAGTTATTTGCCAATGTCGCATTAATACGATCTACCATCAATTCATATGTCACATGTCCATCTTGTGCAAATGGCATTTCATGTAACATGATGTAACGAACTGCATCTTGTCCAAACAATTCCTTTAGATCATCGGCATAAATCACATTTCCATGTGACTTACTCATCTTATCGCCACCTGTTAGTAACCATGGATGACCAAAGATTTGCTTAGGCAATGGTAAATCCAATGCCATTAACATAATTGGCCAATAAATGGTATGGAAACGAATAATGTCCTTACCAACCAAGTGAAGATCACATGGCCAGTACTTCTCAAACATCTCATTGTTTTCACCATCTAATTGATAACCAAGACCTGTAATATAGTTTGTAAGTGCATCAATCCAAACATAAATCACATGTTCAGGATCAAAGTCTACCGGAATTCCCCACTTAAAGGATGTACGTGTTACACACAAATCCTGAAGACCAGGTCTTAAGAAGTTATTCAACATTTCATTCTTACGTGATTCTGGTTGAATGAAGTGTGGATGTTCATCAATGTACTTCATCAAACGATCCGCATAATTGGACATTCTAAAGAAGTACGCTTCTTCCTTCATCGGATGCACATGACCCGAACATGTAGGACACGTGTTATCTTCCTTCAATTGACTCTTTGTAAAGAAGTCCTGACATTCCTTACAATACATACCCTCATAGGTACCCTTGTAAATATCACCTTGGTCATACAATCTCTTAAAGATCTTTTGAACCTGTTCTTCATGGTACTCATCCGTTGTACGAATAAAGTAATCATACGAACAATTCATGCAATCAAACTGATCACGAATAATCGTGGATACTTCATCACAGAATTCTTTTGGAGAAACACCCTTAGCAAGTGCCTTCTCTTCTACCTTCTGTCCATGTTCATCCGTTCCTGTTTGGAAACGAACATCGTATCCTGTTAATCTTTTGTATCTTGCAATTGCGTCTGCAAGTACTACTTCATATACATTTCCAATATGCGGCTTACCTGAAGTATAGGCAATCGCAGTCGTAATGTAATAAGGTCCCTTATTTTCCATATTTCTACCTCCAACAAAAAGAAAAACGCCCTTGAAAGGACGCCTTGCACGCGGTACCACCTTTATCTTGCCTTTATCACTATAAAGACCACTCAAACGCGTTAACGGGCATCCCGGGTCTTGCTTGTCATACTCACAAAACCAGCTCCAAGTCCATCTTCATTTAAATTCCCCACAAGACTTTCACCAACCGTCTTTTCTCTTTGGTAGTTTCTTTAAATTACTCTTCTCTTCTTCGCTTTTACTGCCTTATTATAGCCAAATCAAACACATATTGCAAAACCTTTTGACCACCATCAAAAAAGGCCACTTTCAACAAATGACCTTAAATCGGTAACGATGTACCTTTGTAAACCGCAACGGCAACACCATCGCCCACTTCTTTATAAAACGTCGTATCAAAACGTTCATCTTCCTGAATCCAATCACGAATAATCCGAATCTTCGCAACCATTTGTCGTGTCGAACGATTGCTTGTAATCGATGGATCATCGACAATCCCATGGAAGTTCAAATTATCAAACACAAACACCGAACCCTTCTTTGCATATTGTAAGTAATGCTCGGTATATCTTCGATACTGTGACTTCGCCGCATCAATGAAAAACAAATCATAGGTACCCGTTCCTTCAAACTCTACCGCATCAATCAAATGCACATGAATCCGATCACGTAACCCTTCTTGTTCAATATTCACTAACGCCTGTTCATACATCTCTTCATTAATCTCACAGGTATCAATCTCAATATCTCTACGAATCTTTGCCATATTAATCGCCGAATAGCCAACAGCTGTACCCGCTTCTAAAATCCGTTTAATGTTTGTATGCGTTTGAATATAGTCCATTAAAAACTCTAGACCACCATCCATCATAATTGGGACATTGTTTTTACGTGCTTCTTTTTTGATTTCTTGTAGTTTTAAATCCATAGAAAAACCTCTTTACAAGCACTAAGTGTATCACACTTTCGAAACTTCATGACGCTTTACTTCAAAGCGTTCATACACAACATCTTCCGCCTTTGGATGAATCTTACCCTTTGCCTTGGCAATACGAACTTGCTTCGCAACCGTATCCACCCCATCCATCTTTGGTAACAACATCCCCATTTGACCTTCACGACGCGCAATCACACCATACTTCTTAGGATTCAATTCTTCCAACGATTCCACAACACTACGCTTTCCAATCACATCAATCACAATCTCTAAAAACGGTAACTCTTCTTTCGTTACAGGCGCAAAGCGTAAGTCCTTACTCGCTGAGGCAATCGCATTGCGAATAATCTCTTCCGCGACACAACTTGTCTTCGCTTCAATCGAACCAATACAACCCCTTAGATTGTGGTTTTCATAAATACTCACAAAGACCCCTTGTTTACTTGTGTACATCTCTTCTGGTAAATCACGTGGTACTTCCATCGTGACTCCTTCTTCTAAGTATTGTTGTAATGCCATTCTAGCAAGCTTAATATAGGCATCTTCGTCTTTTTCAAAATAGGCAATGCGTGCCTTTTCTCGTTCGTAATACTTCTTTAAGAAACAACGACTCGGATCTTCACCTACAACGACATACCGAAATACCCCATAGCCAACCCCAAAGGTATCTTGGTACGAATAGAATGTCGTATCCACTAAGCTACCATCCAAGCATCCAGCCATGATTTCATAGCTACGATGCCCACAAGACATCGCATTGTCAATGACACTTTCTGAATAATCAAAGAGCTCCATAAAGTTTGAATGTTTCAGGGTTTGTACAAGGTTTTGATCATACTCAACACCTTCTACCTTAAAGCCATACGGCCCTTCTAACTTCAAACAGTGAGACATATCGCCACTTGCCACAACGACGACCTTACGATCTAATCTCTTTGCAGTTTCTTTGATATAGGTTCCAAATTCATAATGTTTCAACAACGTTTCCCCAGACAACCCAATTCGTACTAATTCATAGTCCTTATAGAATTGATTGATAAAATACAACGGTACCATCGTCCCATGGTCTAAGAACACTTCTCGGTCATGGTCATTTCCAGCTGGGAATTCGTGTTCATGACAAAGACTTGTTAAGGCATCGGTAAATGCCTTGTCATACTTTGGCTTAAAGGACACTTCAGGAGCGCTAAACTGGCTCATAGACCCATAGGCAGAAGTTCCATCGGATATATTAAAATAATCTTTGTACATCACTGCATGTGGTGAGAGTAAAACAATCGTATCGGGCTTTACTTCCGCAATCCACTTTGCAACTTCCATACAAGATTGTACGGTTTCTTGAATCTTTAATTCTTCCCCTTCACCAATCTCTTTTAACGCAATTGGTGGATGAGGCATTGTTACTGCACCAATAATCATAGTAATCTCCTTATCTCCACTATTATACCGTAAGGTACACAATTTCTGAATGTGAACCACTTATCAACCATACCTATATTTGTTAAAATAATGAAAAGGAGATTTCTCATGAAAAAAGATATTACCAAATGCGTCATTCTTTCCATTCTTACTTGTGGAATTTATTTATTCGTCTGGATGGCAGACATGCAAAACGACATGGTGGCTTTGGATGGTGATCGTACCAACCCAACTGGTGGAACTGTTGTTTTATTAACCATCGTAACTTGTGGACTATACGGCATCTATTGGTCCTACCAAATTGCCCGTCGTATTGATCAATACAGCTACTATGATAACGCTGGCCATGCTAGTGATACTGCCGTTGTTTCCTTATTCCTATGGATCTTTGGACTACCTGTTGTCGCAATGGCAATTAACCAAAGTCATTTAAACGATTGTTACAACCGTTATTAATAACATTTCGCTATGATATAGGCTTTTTACCTATGCTATAATAGTGTACATGGAAAAGAAAATAACACATACACACGACGGTCATACCCATACCCACACCCATGACGCAACCCATGTCAAAAAGATTGCCAATCGTTTAGCACGATCCATCGGCCATCTTGAAGCCGTGAAGCGCATGGTTGAAAATGGTGAAGATTGCTCGGAAGTATTGATTCAATTGTCGGCTGTAAAAGCAGAAATAAACAATGCCGGAAAGGAAATTCTCAAAGAACACATCACGCATTGTATTGTCGAAGCCGTAGAAGAACATGACACAGCTGCGATTCAAGATTTAAATACAGCAATTGATCGCTTTATGAAATAAACATGCCTAGACTCCTAAGAATCTAGACATGTTTTTTATGTCTACAAATAACGGGGGCGTATTTGTCAAACAAGTATTGTTGCAAGAACTAAGATACCAATCGTTGCCAATAGAATCATCAGTGCTAACTTACCAATAAACTTCCACCAAGTCGTTAAATCTACATGACCCAAGGCAAGTGCACCCATCACAATACCGGATGTCGGTGATAAAAGATTTAAGATCCCTGATGCGGATTGGAATGCAGTAATTACCAAATGTTTGGAAACTCCTGCAAATTCTCCAAGTGGGGCCATAATACCAATGGTAGCTCCAGCTAGTCCCGAAGTCGATGGAATCAAGAATGACAGCGGTAAGTAGAATAGATAAGTAAGCGTAATAAACACACTCGAAGGTAAATTCGCTAGACTTTCTTCCCCAAAATGAAGAATCGTAGCGGTAATGAGTCCATCGTTCATAATGACCTGAATTCCTCTTGCAATGGCACAAATCAAGGAAACCTTTAACAAGTCAGCAACTCCTTGCATAAAGACCTCAATGAATCGTTTTTCATCCATCTTCGATACAAAGCCAACAAGAATCGCCATCATCAAGAATAACATCGTAATTTCTGGGAAGTACCAATCACCTAAGGCCAAACTATGACCAAAGATCGTACCAATCACTGGTAAGCTTGTAAGGCTTGCATTGAGTTCTTCAAATATGGTCACATGGAAACTATCGGAGCTCCATGGTACTAACGCAATCACCATAATCACAAAGGTAAAAGCAAAGATTCGTAATACTTTCTTCTGTACCTTTGTTAAATTCGTATCCGTCGCTTTCAGTTGGAAGAATTCTAAATTCTTTTCACGGTCTTGAAACACCAACGAAGCTGACGGATCTTTTTCCACTTTGCTTGCATAGCGATACACATACGGAATCGCAATTGCTAACATCACCACAAAGAAGACAATTCGTACTCCCATTCCTTCGGCAATTCCAATATTCGCAACATCACTTGCAACACCTGTAGAGAAGGGATTTACGGTTGATGCCAAACAACCAATCTGTGATCCAATCAGAATAATCGCAACGGCAGTAATCGTATCAAATCCAACCACTAACATCACCGGTATTAACAATGGATAAAAGGCCATTGTCTCTTCTGCCATTCCATAGGTAGTACCACCTAAGGCAAATAGAATCATAAGAATTGGAATCAGTCGTTTCTCTTTTCCTTTGTGTTTTTTCACAACACTTGCAATCCCAATATCTAACGCACCGGTTTCACTCACAACACCTAAGAATCCACCAACCATCAGAATGAAGAAGGATACTTGAATTGCACCATTTGTATGCACTTGAATTTCTTCTCCATTGGATTGAACTAAGGTAGTGTCTTTTCCAAGCATGCCATACACCGGAGCCATCATGACTTCATATAAGCCTTGTTTATTCGGTTCTACTTCATGATAGGTACCAGAGATTAGATTGCCACTTTCGTTCTTCTCATATTGTCCAGCTGGAATGATCCAGGTCATTAACGCCATTAAGGCAATAATTAGAAACAAAATCGAGAAGGAAGAAGGCATTTGAAATTTCTTCTTCATATCATTCCCCTTGGTTCATAAGGAACGCTTTGACTTCTTCTTGGTTCAAGTTTCCAAGGCCCATCTTGGCAAGTGTACGACCTTCTTTAAAGTAATCCACACCATTGTAGGCACTTGCAATATGAATACAGGATTCCACAATTGGAACACGTAATCCACATAGTGTAGCTAGCTCGTAACAAGGCACTAATAAGTACGCTACATCTTCCGTAATATAACGTGACTTCGAAGAATTTGGCGCTTTGTTAATCTTGCCATGGGTAACCGATGCACGATTAAATTCATACACGGTTTCATAATGACAAGCATATAGGCTATTCATCGCATCTAATTCTGTTCTTAAATGTAATCCTAACGCATTTCCAACCGACAAACGTTCTAGATCCATCGCTGCAGCCGCATTGGCAGTTGCTGTACTACAACAATCTTTGTAGTAATTAAAATCTCCGTCAAAGTTTTCTAAGATTCCCATGTTTAGGGTTGTTAGAAGTGGATGACCGCCAAAGTTGAT
>JAHHRC010000062.1 GCA_020026035.1 Erysipelotrichaceae bacterium
TTGTGAGTGAAATCATGAATACGTGTATGGAACGTGTTTGTGATTTGATTCAAGAAGACTTTGATGAACGTATCAAAGTGATTAAGGATTTAGCTGCAGGTGGTGTGTTGTGTATGAGTTTAGCCTCACTTGTAGTTGGAATACTAGTGTTAGTAAGACATCTAACATAGAAAGGAATGCGTAATGTTAAAGCGTGAAGAATTAGTGAAGAAGGCATTTGATGGAATGAAGAATGCCTATGCACCGTATTCAAAGTACCATGTTGGTGCAGCAGTGGAATTGAAAGATGGTACGGTATTTATTGGAGCGAACGTTGAAAATGCGTCTTATGGGGCAACGAATTGTGCGGAACGTTCGGCGTTGTTTGCGGCGTATTCCAATGGCTATCGTAAGAGCGATGTCGTTGCTTTAGCGATTGTGAGTGATGGAGATCGTTTGTGTGGACCTTGTGGCATTTGCAGACAGGTTCTTAGTGAATTGATTGGCAATGATGTTCCAATTTATTTGTCTAATGGAACAGAAAATAAAGATACAAATATGGGTGAATTGTTACCAATGCAGTTCACAGAGGAGGATGTAATTCGATGAGATTTGGATTTGTAGGGTTGGCCGGAAGACCGAATGCCGGTAAAAGTACGCTCATTAATGCGTTAGTAAAGGAAAAGATCGCGATTGTGTCAAACAAACCACAGACTACAAGAAGCGAGATTCGTGGGATTGTCAATCGTGATGAAGCGCAGATTGTGTTTACTGATACTCCGGGCATCCACAAACCAAAGTATCGTTTAGATGCACGCATGAACAAAGAAGCTGGTACGGTCATGCATGGGGTTGATGTGTTGTACTTAGTCGTAGATGGATCGGTTCCATTTTCCAAAGGCGACCAATACGTGTTACGCATGGTCGAACAAGCGAATTGTCCGGTGTTCTTGTTGCTAAACAAGATTGATAAGATGCCAAAAGAAAAGGTATTAAAGAATCTACAAAGTTGGAATGAACGGTTCCACTTTGCGGAAATCTTCCCAATTTCGGCATTGAAGGGAAATGACTTTGAAGATCTTTTGAAGACAACGGAAAGCTACTTGCCAGAAGGCTGTGCGATGTATCCAACGGAAGTTGCAACAGATAATGCCGAAAACTTTAGAATTGCTGAGATTATTCGTGAAAAGGTCTTGTATTGTACGGAAGAAGAAGTGCCACATGCAACTGCAGTACTTGTTGAAAAGAAGGAATTCTTTGATAAGGAATGTGAGATTCATGCCGTGATTCTTGTTGAGAAACAAGGACAAAAGGGCATTATCATCGGTTCACAAGGAAAGATGATTAAGCTGATTGGCTCAAAGGCTCGCATTGATATTGAACAATTGCTTGGATGTCATGTCATCTTGCATTTGTTTGTACGTGTCGAAGATGATTGGCGTTCGCGTGATAACAAGATCACCGAATTTGGTTACGGGTTCATTGATGAATAATCGTGTGGAAGGCATTGTCTTATCACAAATGGACTACAAAGAAAATGCAGTACTCTTACAGGTATTTACGAAGGAGTATGGAAAGATCAGTTTTGTGGTGCGAGGTGCACGCAAGATTGTTTCGAAGCAACAAGGATCGATACTCCCCTTTAGTAAAGGGGAGTTTCTGTTTGATTACGTCGATGGAAAAACAATGTTTACCTTAAAACAAGTCAAAACGATTAAGATGCATAAGAAGTTCTTACAAAACTTTGATGCCTCTACGGGGGCTTCAATGGTTTGTGAAGTGATTCAAAGTATTACAAACCAGAGTTTCGATTTGCATGAAGTAGAGTTGTTATATTCCATGTTGGATGAAAGTTTAGACATGCTAGAAGAAGGCAAACATGTAGGGCTACTTACTTCGATCTTTTTAGCAAGAGTGCTTGAAGTGTTGGGGTTTGGCGTTGTGGTAGATGGTTGTTGTTTGTGTGGTAATACACAGATTGCGAGTATATCGATGAAAGATGGTGGCTTTCTTTGTTTGACTTGTATGAAACAAGAAGGCGCAAGATCCTATGATGCAAGTACATTGCGTAGTTTTCGTTATGTGAATAAGGCAAAAATACAAGATTTTAACGTCTTACAAGACTACGTTGAAAACGAGCAAGTTCTATTGGGATTAATGGTTGGATTCTATGAATTCCATACGGGATTACGACTACGGTCGTATCAATTCTACAAAGAGCTTTGTTAGAAGGAAGGTGACTGGATTGCGGGTTACAAGACAAGAGATTGAAGAAATTAAGAAACAGTCTTCGATTGAAGAAATTGCGAATGAATATGGCTTACAAGTAAAACGAACGGGTGGAAGTAAGGCAGTTTGTTTGTGTCCATTTCACGATGATACAAACCCTTCCTGTTCGCTTGATATCAAAGACAATTACTTCAACTGTTTTGCCTGTGGTGCAAAGGGTGATGTGATTCGTTTTGTGATGGAGTATGAGGGCTTAAGTTTTATCGAAGCCATTGAAAAGCTTGCCAAGCGAATTGATTTTGAAATCAAAGAAAAGCAAAGTGTGGTGACGATACCTCCAAGAATGCAACGCTTGTACGATTTAAATCGCGATGCGATGGAGTATATGCAAATGTCCTTGCTTACAAATGGTGGGCAAGTGGCGAATGCTTACTTAGAAGGCCGTGGCATTGAAGAAGATCTTTTGGATGAATTCCTTGTTGGCTATTGTCCAAGTGGTGATTTGTTGTATCAAGCAATGCTTAAAAAGGGCTACTTAGAAGAAGAGATGATTGCCTGTGACTTACTTGTACAAAGTGAACATGGTCTAAGTGTTCCGTTTGCAAATCGGCTTGTCTTTGCGATTTTGGATGAAAAGAAGCGAATTGTAGGCTTTGTGACAAGACGCATTGAAGAAGATGGAAGTTCGAAGTATATCAATTCGAAAAATGGTGAGATTTACAATAAGAAGGCATTCTTTTTTGCAAGTCGAAAAGCGTTGTCGGTCGCACGTTCAAAAGAGCGTTTATACATTGTCGAAGGGCCATTTGATGTCTTAGCCTTTGCAAGGTGTGGCATTTACAATTGTGTATCATTATTAGGCTTAAACCTTTCAAAGACACAAATGGATCTCATTGGACGTTATACAAAGGAAGTCGTTCTTTGTTTAGACATGGATGAAGCTGGGAAGCTTGCAACAGTGAAACTAGGCCGAATGCTTGTTGAAGAAGGCTTTGATGTTGTAAGTGTGTATGCAAAGAGTGCATTGTTTAAAGACTTTGATGAACTAGTTACGGCAAAGGGTGTAACTAGTATGCAAGAAGCTTTAAAACAAGAAATTGACTGGTTAGAAGTATGCATGATGTATTATGAAGAGTTGTATGACTTTACAACGCGTTGTGGTAAGAAAAAGTATCGCAATAAGATCCTGCAAGAGATTGCTTGTTTGCAAGAGGATAATGACCGTGCGTATTGGTCGAATTATCTTTTGTACCAAATGCAATTTGCAAAAGAAGACTATCGCAGTGAATTGCATGAAGTAGGGAATGAATAAATGATTCGGTATGTTTTGGATTATGCCATTAACATACCTTTATTAATCTATTGTATAACGGTTTAGTGATTGAATCATTGAACAATAAATGCTATACTCTTAACGTTTGACAATTAGGAAATCCAGGGGGTATTCATACAATGGAAAAGACATTTGATAAAATTGTATCACATGCAAAAAATACAGGATTCGTATTCCAAGGTTCCGAGATCTATGGTGGTCTTAGTAACACTTGGGATTTTGGTCCAAATGGCGTTTTATTAAAAGATAATATTAAGCGTGCTTGGCAAAAGAAGTTTGTCCAAGAAGATCCAAATAACGTAGAAATTCAAGCAGCGATTCTTATGAATCCAAAGGTTTGGGAAGCGAGTGGTCACTTGAAGGGATTCTCAGATCCTTTAATGGACTGTAAGAAGTGTAAGACACGTCATCGTGCCGATAACATGATTGAAGAAGCAACCAATGGCGAAGTGACTTGCGAAGGTTGGTCCAACGAAGATATGGAAACATACATTCGTGATCACAAGATTGCTTGTCCTGACTGTGGGGAACATGACTTTACACCAATTCGACAGTTCAACTTGATGTTTAAGACATTCCAAGGAACGGTTGAAGATGCGAAGTCAAGTATTTACTTACGTCCAGAAACAGCACAAGGTATGTTTGTTGATTTCAAGAATGTACAACGTGCTTACCGTAAGAAGGTTCCATTTGGTATTTGCCAAATTGGTAAGAGCTTCCGTAATGAAATTACTCCAGGTAACTTTATTTTCCGTACAAGAGAATTCGAACAAATGGAAATGGAATTCTTCTGTAAGCCAGGTACGGATGATGAATGGTATGCATACTGGAAGAAGTACTGCATGGATTGGATTCTTGCACTAGGTGGAAATCCAGAAAACATTCGTTACCGTGACCATGAACAAGAAGAACTTTCCTTCTATTCCAAGGCAACAGTCGATATTGAATATAAGTTCCCATGGGGTTGGGGTGAAATCTGGGGGATTGCAAATCGTACCGATTATGACCTAGGACAACATATGGAACACTCTGGTAAGAGTCTTGAATACTTAGATCCTACAACCAATGAAAAGTATGTACCATACTGTGTAGAACCAGCGGTTGGTGTAGAACGTTTATTCTTTATGTTCTTTACCGATGCCTATGATGAAGAAACACTTGAAAATGGTGAAACAAGAATTGTAATGCACTTTAAACCTGCATTAGCTCCAATTAAAGCCGCGATACTTCCAATGCGTAAGAAGTACAAGGAAAAGGCAGAAGAAATTCGCAACATCCTAGCGTGCGACTTTGCGGTTGACTACGATGAAGCAGGTTCGATTGGTAAACGTTACCGTCGTCAAGACGAAGTTGGTACACCATTCTGTATCACCATTGATGAACAAACGATGGAAGATGGAACAGTTACGGTAAGAGACCGTGACACAATGGAACAAGTTCGTTTAAGTGTAGAAGATGCGCGTAAGATGATTAACGACGCAATTCGTTTCTAAAATAACAAGAAAGGGGTGGAATTGTGGCAAGAATTCCAAAGGAAGAGATTGAACAAATCAAATCCGAGGCAGACATTGTACAAGTCATTGGCAATTACATCTCTGTGGAAGGAAAGGGTACAGATAGCTTTAAGGCAATTTGTCCCTTCCACGATGACCATGATCCATCCCTGCATATTTCTAAGAAACGTAACGATTTCAAATGTTTCGTCTGCGATACGTATGGCGATGCCTTTGAATTCGTTAAATTATATGAGAAAGTAAGCTTTGCTGAGGCGGTTGAACGGGTTGCCAATATCATTGGCCATCGTCTATCGGTTGATATTCATGAAGTAAGCTATCCAGTAGATGAAACCAAAAGTCGCTACCAAGCGATCATGAAGGAAGCGGTTCGCTACTTGAATGTGCAACTTGATACAAAGGCTGGCGCAAATGCGTATTCGTATTTACAAAAGCGAAAGATGAGTGATGAAATCATTCAAACCTTTCAAATCGGATATAACCCTAGTTATGATGCCTTGTACCAATATTTAAAGGCAAAGGGGTATGATGAAAATGACTTACTGGAATTGCATGTAGCGAGTCGAAGTGAACATGGTGTGTATGATACCTTCCATGATCGGATTACGATTCCGATTCATGATGGCTATGGAAATCCCATTGGCTTTACGGCAAGACGTCTCAATGAACAGATGCAAAGTAAGTACGTGAATACCAAAACAACACCGTTATTTTCGAAAGCAGATATTTTGTTTAATGCTCATCGTGCCAAAGAAGAAGCACGACGCAAAAACAAACTTTATGTGACCGAAGGTGTGTTTGATGTCATTGCCTTTGCAAGAGCGGGCTACATGAATTGTGTTTGTACCTTAGGTACAGCCTGTACCGATTTACAAATACAACGAATGAAAGGTCTTTCCTCAACGATTGTTTTTTGTTATGATAGCGACTCGGCTGGCCAAGCTGCGATTTTAAAAGCAGGACGGAAAGCCATCGAACAATATGCCAATGTCTTTGTGATTGAGAATACATTTGGAAAAGATCCAGATGAAATCATTACCAAAGAAGGGCAAGCTGTCTTTGAACAGTTATTAAGCAAAGAAGTAGAATGGCCTAAGTTTGCGATTGACTACCATCGTAAGACTGCAGATCTTTCGACCTTTAGTGGGAAGATGGATTTCCAAAACAAAGCGATGGCGGAAGTCAATTTACTTGCGAATGATCAAGCACGGGCATATTTTGCAAAGTATGTCGAAGATATTAGCAATCTTCCCGTACAAGTCATCCCGCAAATTCCTGAGAATACCTTTACACCAAAGCCTTTAAAAACCGTTCGCGTAAAAGATGGGGCAAGTAGTGCAGAAGAATTGATTCTTGGCTTTATGATGCAAAGTCAAACGGCAGTGGATCGTTTTTTACAAGAACTTGGTTTCTTAGTAAATGATGATGCGTTTGTCTTAGCGATGGCAATTGAAGATGCCTGGCGAAGGAATGGCTATTGTGATGTAAATCGCTTAATGATGGAAGCGGTGGATGACAACCAACGGCATTTGATTGAAGAGGCAAGGCGAAGTATTTCGATTGTCGAAGACAACAAAGAAGAAGTTTTGGATGGAGCGATGGTACGCATTCGTATGGAAGTCGATCATCGAGCAATCCAACAAAAATTAAACCAGCTCAAAGAGGTGGAAGATGTAGAACAAAAAGGTGCAATCATGCAAGAGATTGTGACCATACAAACAAGATTACGGGGGTATACAAAGAGTGAGTAAAGCAGCAGAAAAAATCGAAATTGAAACAGTTAACCCAAAGGATGCGGTAACAAGTAAGAGTGCAACCTCCCAAGGAAAAGCGTCTTCAAGCAAAGAAGACGAAAAGACAGAAATCGCTATTTACAATGGCAAAGGGAAGAATCGGGAGCTCAAGACATTAGATGAGTTAAAAGAAGAATACCTACGTGTCTATACAAATGATGGTGAAATTCAACAAAAGGATATCTTAGATTCCTTAGAACGTCTTTCTTTGGATGACGATGATTTAGAAGAGCTATGGGACTGGTTCCGTAGCAAGGACATTGAGATTTCCGAAGAAGAAGACTTAGAAGCGTTAGATGACGTTGAAGAAGATGATGATTTAATCGATGAAGACGTTGAAGATGAAGATGAAGTCGAAGAAAAAGACATCATGGCAAACGTGTATCGTTCTAAAGGAACAAGTGCACAGTTAAGTGACCCAGTCAAAATGTATCTAAAGGAAATTGGTCAAGTACCACTTTTAGATGCCGAAGAAGAAGTGGAAATCGCTAAGCGTATTGAAGCAGGTGATGAAGAAGCGCGTGCCATTCTAATTTCCAGTAACTTGCGTTTGGTTGTATCCATCGCAAAGAAATATGTTGGACGTGGTATGTTGTTCCTTGACTTGATTCAAGAAGGAAACATGGGTCTTGTAAAGGCCGTTGAGAAGTTTGATTACCGTAAGGGATTTAAGTTCTCTACTTATGCGACTTGGTGGATTCGTCAGGCAATTACAAGAGCGATTGCCGACCAAGCACGTACAATTCGTATTCCAGTTCACATGGTTGAAACCATTAACAAGCTTAAGCGTGTGGAACGTCAATTGGTACAGGAATTAGGACGTGATCCAACACCAGCAGAAATCTCTGC
>JAHHRC010000063.1 GCA_020026035.1 Erysipelotrichaceae bacterium
CGATGGAAGAAATTCGTAAGATTGAAATCAAGGCACCAATCAATGCCAATGATGTGATCGTAGAAGACTTCCTAGGTACAGGTGTAAGCTTGATTGCTTCAAGATCAATGAGATCACTATAAATACTTAATTGGATGTTCGAATGTCGGACATCTTTTTCTTTTGTGTTGTTTGTTAGGTTGCAGGAATGGTTGAAAAAGAAATGCAATGTCGTTCTTTATGAATTGCAGGAAATACTTGCAACGTATTGTTTGTGAGTAGTTGCAAACTTGCAACTAGTAACTGATATTGTTAGCGCTTACAATCACAAACAATTCCTTATACTAAGAGTGTAAACAACAACACTTAAGTGTATCAGGAGGAATTTGATGAAGATATTACTTGTATCTCATGGGTCATTTTCGAAAGGGTTAAGTGAAACAATGACCATGGTATTGGGACCGCAAGAAGATCTGGACTATTTGGGGTTGTATCCCGAAAAAAGTGTAGATGATCTAAAGACTTGTGTGGAAGAAAAGCTAAAAGAGTATGGCGATGAAGAAGTACTCGTATTCACAGATCTCTACTTCGGTAGTCCGTTCAACGCTGTGGTTCAACTGATGGAACGATATGACGTTTATCACATAACAGGGATTAATGTTCCGTTACTGATGGAAACGATTGTGATGAAGAATAATGGAAAATCAATCGAGGAAATATGTGATGAAGTCATTCGATTAGCAAGCGGTAGCGTTTGCGATGTTCGAAAACAATTTAAGGAATTGTTAGAAGGGGAAGATTCAAAATGAGAAACATTGTATTAGCAAGGGTGGATGATCGCTTGATCCACGGTGAAGTGGTAACAGCATGGACACCAAATCTAAGCGCAAACAGAATTGTTGTGATTGACGACACAGTCGCAAACGATAAGTTCAACAAGCGCTTACTACAACTACTTGCACCAGCAGGTACAAAGATCGAAATCTACAGATTGGAAGAAGCGGTTGATAAGCTCAATGCGGATTTCAACGAGAAAGAAAGACTGTTACTACTTGCGAAAACACCTGTAACGTATGAAGAGTTAATCAAGAGAGGTGTTGGCATCAAGGATGTAAATCTTGGTGGAATGGGCATTCGTGGTGAACGGAAACCGTTCATCAAGAACGTTTCCTGTGATGAAGCGGAGGTTGACTCCATTCGTCGCATGACAAACAACGGAGTTCATGTGTATTACCAATTAGTTCCAGAACAAAAGGTGATTGAACTTACAGATTTACTGTAGTCATAAGCAAGGAGGGAAAATTATGACAGTCATGCAAGCGATTCTGTGTGGAATCATTTATTGGATTGGTGAAGCGAATTTACCTTTCGTTGGTCTTTGGACCATTCAACGTCCTCTAGTATGTGGCTTACTTACTGGTTGTGTACTAGGAGATCCACTCAAAGGGGCAATGGTTGGTGCGACAATTAACTTAGTGTATCTAGGGTTTATTTCAGCCGGTGGATCAATGCCAGCAGATATGACACTAGCAGGTACATTAGGAGCAGCGTTTGCAATCGTTGGTAACTTAGATGCAGATACAGCTTTAGCTCTGGCGGTTCCTATTGGGCTTTTGGGAACGATTGTTTGGTATACCAGAATGACGTTTGACTCAACGTTTGTTCACATTGCGGATAAGTATATTGAACAAGGAAAGTACAACAAGATTTGGATTCCAAATATCGTGTATCCACAGATCATGTCCGCGATCATTTGTGTGATTCCTTGTGGTTTAGCTGCGTACTATGGAGCAAGCTATATTCAAGGGTTCATTGACATGATGTCTGGTACCGTATTGAACATATTCAAAATCATTGGTGGTTTGATGCCATCACTTGGGATTGCAATCACATTGCAATATATCTACAAAGATGAAAGCAAAGTATTCTTGTTCCTAGGGTTTGTAATGGCAGTGTATTCAGGACTTGCATTACTTCCACTAGGTGTGTTCGCACTACTTGCATCATTGATCTATGTACAGCTTAAGTACAACAAGGTTGAAGAATTGGGGGATGAATAATATGGGTGAAGTGAATCAAGAAAGATTAATTCCTAAGAAACACTTGTATCGTGCAGCGTTCAATTGGGAAACATGGGTTCAAACTTGTTATAACTACGAACGTATGATGGGTCTAGCATGTGCCCATACGTTTGTTCCAGTGATTGAAGATTTATACAAAGATGACCCAGAAAAGCGTAAGGAAGTCATGCAACGTGAATGTGAGTTCTTCAATGTTCATCCAGAATTTGGATCTTGTATTCTAGGTATGGCAATTGCCTTAGAAGAACAAAAGGCTTTAGGAGAACCAATTCCTGGTGAATTCATTACGAGTTTGAAAACTTCGTTAATGGGTCCATTGGCTGGTATTGGTGATACGATTTGGCAAGGTGTATTGATTCCAATCTTGTTGGCAATCTGTATCGATATTACCTTAACTGGTACTGTTTGGGGAGCTATCATTTATTTCATCGCTATGACTGTGATTACCTATGTATTTAGCTTCTGGAACTTCTTCTTTGGATATCGGAAAGGATCTGAAGCGATTCTTGAATTCTTAGAAAAGGGAATCCTAAACAAGCTATTACTTGGTGCACAAATCATGGGTTGTATGGTAATGGGTGGTTTGATTGCAAACTACGTAAATGTATCTTGTGGACTTGTATTACAGAGTTCATCAACAACATTTGATGTACAAGCACAATTCTTTGATGCAATTATGCCAAAGATTCTACCACTTGGGTTTACGGTTCTTGTGTATCAGTTAATGAAGAAAAGATGGACATCCGTGCAAATCATTCTATTGATCATTGCAATTGGTGTAATCGGTGGTTGGACCGGAATTCTAACAGCATAATACTACTTTAGAAACCGGCTAAGAAAAGTCGGTTTCTTTTTGAAAAGGAAAGGTGAAGATATGAAGATTGAGGTTGGAAGATTTGAAATCAATGAGTATTTGAATGGAACGTTTGATTGTTCCTGCGAGCATTTCCATGAAACGAAGTTAGAAGAAGTACGAATTGAAGACAATGTCAAAAATGACATTCTTGCATTCTTGAAGAAAAAACAATACAAGTCAGTATTTGTTGTTGAGGATGAAACGACGAAGAAGGTGTATGGAGATACTTTGATTTCATTTTTGCAAGAACATGATATTCTCGTTGATCATGTGAATCTAGGGGAAGGTTTAGTTCCAAATGAAAGTTCTGTATTTGCAACCCTAGCTGCAATGAAGAATCACTACGATCTAATGGTTGGTGTTGGATCTGGAACAATCAATGATTTAACGAAGTTTGTGTCGCATCGTTGTAATTTAAACTATATCATTGTCGCAACAGCACCTTCTATGGACGGGTTTGCATCGATTGGTGCAGCTTTGATTACGGATGATTTAAAGACAACGTATAACGCCCATGTCCCACAAGCCATCTTTGCAGATTTAGAAGTATTGAAAAATGCACCGATGGAAATGATTGCCGCTGGAGTTGGGGATATTATTGGCAAGTATAATTGTTTAATTGATTGGAAGATTTCGCATATTGTGACGGGTGAGTACTATTGTGAAACGAATGTTGAAATGGTTCGACAATGTATGAATGATGTAGTGGAATCGATTCCGCTTATTAAAAAACGAGATAAGCAAGCCGTTAAAAAAGTCATGGAAGCATTAGTGTTAACGGGTGTAGCTATGAGCTTTGTTGGGAATTCACGCCCAGCTTCTGGAAGTGAACATCATGTGTCTCACTATTGGGAAATGAAGTTCCAATTTGCGCATAAAGAACCGGTGTTCCATGGAATTAAAGTAGGCATTGCAACACCAGGCGTTATTCATCTTTATAAGCAACTGGCGAAGCAAAATATAAGCTTCGAAGATGCAAGAAGTCATATCAATGGCTTTGATTACGAGGATTGGAAAGAACGTATTAGAGACAAGTTTGGACCATCTGCGAATGGTGTAATTGCTTTAGAAGAAACGGCGAAAAAGAATGGCAAAGAACAAGTGTTGGCAAGAATTGATGCAGTAGAAAAGAAGTGGGAAGAGATTCGGAGTGTTATTTTGAATGAACTACCAGAAGCGAGTGATGTAGTGTCGTTATTGAAAGAGGCTGGTGTAGTGGTTAATCCAAATGCATTTGGGATTGACAATGAACTAGTACATGATGCAATTCTTTATGCAAAGGAAGTACGTGTACGCTATGGATTGTTACAGATGTTGTTTGATTTAGGTTTAGAAGAAGCGTATGCAGATGCGTTTGTTGCATATTATGAAGGTGACTTATGACAGTAACAAACTTATCCGAAATCCAAAAAATGCTTGAACCGATTAAAGCATTTGTACTAGATATGGATGGTACGATTTACTTGGGAAATGAGTTATTTGAGTTTACACCAAAGTTCTTAGATAAAGTCGATGGTACAAATCGTGAGTATTACTTCTTTACAAATAATTCATCAAAAGACATTAATGATTACGTAACTAAGCTGAATCGAATGGGAATCGAAATCAATCGTAATCAGATTATGGTTTCTACACATGTAATAGAACATTTCTTAAAAGAAAATCATCCTGGTGCTAAGTTATACGTAGTAGGTACACCTGCACTTAAAAAAGCATTCAGGCAAAAAGGATGGGATGTCGTAGAGGAACATCCGGATATTGTGATTCTTGGGTTTGATACCACATTGACGTATGAGAAGCTATCAAAAGCGTGTGAATATATCCGCAATGGTTGTACGTATTATGGAATTAATCCGGACTTTAATTGTCCGCTTGAAAACAATCGCTTTATTCCAGATTGTGGATCCATGGCGAAGTGTATAGAAGCAAGTACGGGTAAGTATCCGGAATTCTTTGGCAAGCCTAGTAAACGAACCCTAGAGTATATTGTGGAACATACGGGATTAAAGCAATCGCAAATTGCAATCATTGGAGATCGCTTATATACGGATATTGCCGTTGCGGATGATTCTGAGGTTACATCGATTTTAGTTTTGAGTGGTGAAACAAAAAAAGAAGATTTAGATACAAGCCCGCATCATCCAAGTATTATGGTGGAAGATATAGGTGTGTTGGTTGATCTTCTATAGAGGTTTTTGAAGTTGTGTACAGTGAATGTACGCAACTTTTTTCGGTTATGGCAATTGAAAAGAACCATCCGAAGATGGCTCTTACTGTTATTATAGAATTCCAATTGCGGAGCAAATGATTGCAAGTGTAATTGTTCCAACGATTAACTTTACTGGAGAAGTTTGTTTCTTCTTAAGGAAGTAAAGCATTGTAAGTGTGTAGGCCATTGGTAATAGGTTTGGGAAAATGGTATCAAAGAATGCTTCTTGGATTGGAACGGAGATACCACCTGCTACTTCAATGACAGGGATTAGTTCGATGCTAACGTAGTTTGCAATTAATGCTCCAACCACGGTAATACCTAAGATAGTTGCGGAGTTTGCAATGATGTCTGAATCCGCTTGAATCTTATGGAAGGATTTCACACCTAGGTTATATCCCATATGTGTCCAGGTAATACGTAATAGCCAAATTGCAAGGTAACAAGCGAAGAAGATGATTGGCCCTAAGATCATTCCTTCAGATGCTAAGGAACATGAGATTCCGGCAATGATTGGAAGGAGTGTGAACCAGAAGATGGCATCACCAATTCCGGCGATAGGACCAAAGAGCGCAAGTTTTAAGCCTTTGATGACATCTCTACTTTCACCGTTTTCTTCTAGAGAGACAAGTAAGCCCATTAAGAATCCAACGAGGTTAGGGTGGGTGTTCATGAATTCAAGGTTATCGGTCATTGCGTTTGAAAGACCTTCTTTATCATCTCCATAGATCTTCTCAAGATCTGGTAGCATACAATACAACCATCCACCAGCTTGCATACGTTCGTAGTTGAACGATCCTTGTAGCATGGAAGAACGAATTGCTAGTTTGGTTAAATCTTTCTTTTCCAATTTGTTTCGAACATTAGATTCCGACATGTTTTGTACCTCCTGTGCTTTGGTTTTGGATCTTTCTTACAGCCTCTTCTACTTCAAGCTTACGTTGTTTTGCGTTGTAGAAGTCATAGAGGGCAAATCCGGTTCCCATTAGGGCTACTGGTAGTAAGTTTCCCATATCGATGAAACATGCAACTAAGAAACCGGCGATGAAGTATGGGGTGTATTTTGGTTTCATCATTACATTTAGCAACATACCAAATCCTACAGCTGGTAAGATACCACCAGCTACGGATAGTCCGTGTACAAGCCATTCAGGCATTGAGTTTACAAGGGTTGCCATGGCATCTTGAGCAAGGTAAGTACATGCAAAGACTACGACTCCATATGTCACTGCTACAATTCCAGAACAAATGTAATTTGTTCGATAAATCTTCTTTGGATCGGCGTTTTCTGCAGCGATATCGCAACCTTGCATAAAGAAGGAAAAGGCGGAATAGTAGAACAGAATAATGTATTGCATTAGGAATGAGAATGGTAAGCATAAACCAAGCGCAGCTTCTGCTGTAACGCCGGTTGTATAGGCGATTACTGTACACATAAATCCTGCAAGTACTGGGTTTGGTGGTTGTGTTCCACCAGCAGGTGTTAGTCCTGCAAATGCTAATTCGGTAAGAGCTCCGGTTGTTAGACCAAGTTTTACATCATTGAGTATGACACCTGTAATGGTTGAAACGATGAGTGGTCGGAAGATGAAGAATGCTTCTAACCAGAAGTCTAAACCGAAGATCATGGCGGTTAAGGCTAATAGTAAGCCTTGTGTTAACGTGACTGTCATATGTTTATTCCTTTCTATCGAATAGGTGTTTTTGTTGTTCCTGGGATGTCTTGAATGAAGACGGGAACGCCTTTTGATGCGATGTAATGAAGGTCTTCTTCATCTTGTGCATCAACATAAACCTTTTTGGATAATTCTTTTTTACCTGGGGTAAAGTGCATGTTTCCGACATTTACCTCTTTTAAATCAACGCCTAAATCGAAAAGGGCACGTGCGGATTGAGGGTTTCTAACAACTAAGAAGATCTTTTGTTCTGGGGCGGCGAGGTGAATGATTTCTGCAGTGTGTTCGATGGTGAAGAAACGAACGCCTGCTCCAGAAGAGTTGGCTGTAATTGCCATAAGCGATTGCTGTAATTCATCTTTTGCAGCTGCATCGTCTGCTACGACAATTAAGTTTGCTCCAATGGTTTTCGTCCAAGTGACGCCGACCTGACCGTGAACAAGTCGATTATCAATTCGTGTTAGTAAGATGTTATTGTTCATTACTATTTCTCCTTTACACTCTTTTATTAAGCAAAAACTGTGCTAACTTTGTTGATGAGTTACTGAAATTAGATATTTAAGCGATATTTTCAATGTAATTAAAAATATATGCGATTTCACTTTTGGGGATTTCGACACTATATGCGTATTGAACGACACTAAATGCCTCTTTTACTTGCTGGATGAAATCTGGGTGCGTATTTGCAAAAGACTTTGTGTAGTCTGTTTCTTGGATTTCATTTTTGAGGATTAGACGTTCGATAAGGATTGAAATATGTAGGTATAATCCCATTCGATTTGTAATAGGCATAGTGATGTTTAGG